>CAOJBM010000026.1 GCA_948329525.1 uncultured Mycoplasmatota bacterium | reverse complement strand
GGATGATAAGGCTTGCCCTATTTTATCAATATCAGTACTAGTTCCACCTGTAGCATCGTTATTCATAATAACAGAGTACATAACTATGTCATTTTTCTTAATATTATTAGCCTCTGTAATAGCCACTTGTCCATCACTAGCTGGACCTGGTTTTCCATCCATAAAAGTAATTATTGATGAATCAACATTTGGTCTGCCATTAGTTTCTATTTGTTTATAAGCTTCTATAAGACCTGCACTAATATAAGTAACATCTCTTGCTTCTACGCCCATGCCATTTACTTTCTCTTGTAAAAAAGATAAGTTTACACTGGTTACTTCCGTTAAATCGAAAAAGGCATGAGCATTATTTTTGTTAGAAAAACCAACTAACGATACTCGAAACTTTTCTTCATCAAAAGCTAAATTATTATTGGATTTTGCAATAATTTCAAGTAATTCATTAATAGCATTTTTACTAGCTTGTAATCTTGTTATTTGCCCACTACTACTTGAAACCTTATTATCAACCATTGACCCAGTTAAATCTTGAACTAGAACTATATCTTTAACATTACCTTCTTTTAAATTCAAGTCGACTCCTAATGAAAGAGCCGATAAAGAAACTAAGAATTCTTCATCTGTTTCTTTTTTGATTGTATTATTATCAATAGTTATATCATTATTAAACACTGATTTATCTGCCCATACTTTACCTATATTATTCTCATTAACTATATTAGCATAGGAATTTTGTGTATTTTTGTCAACTATATTTTTAGAAGTTTCAAAGGTATTGTTTAAAAGAGCATTAATATTGCTAACAAATACAGATAAGCACATAACAAATAACAATAAGATCAAAAATACTTTAGTCATTTTTTTACATGATTTCAATAATAACACCTTCACTTCTTATTTTCTATATTAACATTTATAAAACTTCTTAATTAACAAAAAATTACTATATTTAGATAGCAATTACTACTATTTAGTTGTTATTCTCTTTATTTATTATTCCCATTGCTAATACTATTATACTTCTTTTAGACATTTTAAACAATGTTAAAGCATTTTCTTTACTAATGTTTACAGATCTCACGTATAATCTTTAATGTCAATTAATTATAGTAAAATTTTCTTTCATTCAATAATTACTCACCTATAGACAGTTTTTTTAAATTTTCAAAAAAGTGTCCAGAAGGAAGATTTAAAGTATAACTTAACAAAACTTATTTAGTCAAGAATAAATAATGTTAGATATATCCTATAGTTTAATATCAATCAAGACAAAAGAACATAATAAAAGAGCTTCATCTCTTTTTGTAAAGCACTATAATCTTATTTCAATTTTTTACCGACTATGATAAATAAAGTAATTAATAAGCCACTAAGAATAACAAATAGATAAAAGCTAATTCCTCTTGATAAAAGCATGGCACTATTTAAAATATTTGCTGGAAAGAACATTTTAAACATTATCATAAAGCCACCTTCCGAAACTCCCATAGATCCAGGTAATGGAAGAGAAGAAACAGATATATATAAAACAGCTTCCATAAAGATAAAAGTTAAAAAACTTACTTCATTTAAACCAAACGACAAGTATACTAAATAAGGAATACTATAATATAAAGTTAATTGGAAAGTAGTTGTAAATATTATTTTACATATTACTAATTTATTATTTTTTAAATAGATTGCACATTTATGATATTCTTCTATTTGGTTACTAAAATTACTTTTAAATGCTTTAATCTTTTTATATTTTAATAACCTTAATATTTTACAAATAATTTTTAATAATTTATAAGCAAATACACGTGAGAATAATACTACTAGCAAACATAATAAAATAATAATATTAATAATTAGTCCTAAAAACATCAAATATTTTATATTACCAATATTATTCATTAATAAATCATAATTATATATAAACCCTATAATAGCTATTGTGATAGATACTAATTGAAAACTAGATAATTCAACTAATAAAGCAAGCGCAGAATGAGCAACTGGTAATTTATCTTTCTTCATAAAATAAAGTTGTGCTGGATCTCCCCCACTTGCAGAAGGAGTTATAGAACTAAAGAAAAAACCAACTAAAGCATATTTAAAAGATTTTATAAAGCTTATTTTATAACCACAAGTATTTAAGACTCTTCTAATATTTATTCCTTCACATGATACAAATATAAGCATAAAAATAAGAGCAAGACCAATAAACACTAAATTAACATTTTTTATAGTACAAATAATACTTTTAACATCATTATCTTTAAAGATTATATAAAAAGTTAAAAGAACAATTATGATAAAGAAAAAAACATTAAAAATTGTTTTTCTTAAACTTTTATTTTTCATTATACTTATCCACCGTTTTGAAAATAAATCCTTTACCTAATAATATTGGTATGGCTTTATCTAATGCCTCAATAGTTTTTAAAGGGGCATCTTTTACTCCTCTTCCATCATGTAAACAAATAATATCCCCGCCTTTTATACGACGTAACAATTTAATTTTTATATCAAAAGCAGTCGTATCTTTTTTCCAATCTTCAGCCATTACATGCCATAATATTAATTTTAAATTATATTTTTTTAAATTAAATAAACTTACTAAGTTTAAATCTCCCCAGGGAGGACGGAAATATTTTACATCAATATTTAAGTTTTTCATAATTTCTAAACTATTTTTAAAATCTTTATTTGTCTTAAATATATCCATTAAATAAGCATTTTCATGGTTTAATGAGTGCAAACAAATAACATGCCCTTCTCTTTTTATTCTTTTTATAATTTTTTTATTTTCTAAAGCATAGGAAGCAACACAAAAAAAACTAGCTTTTATATCATATTTCTTTAAAACATCTAATAATTTATTTGTATATGTACTTGGTCCATCATCAAAAGTTAAGTAAATTATCTTACCATTTTCTTTTCTTTTTATCTTATACATTATTTTAAACCATAATGATGGGATAGCAGCATAAATTAAATATACCAAAACTATTAACAATAAAATAATAAAATATCGCATTATAATACACCTTCTTTTTTTAAAGATACAAATGAAGTTGTTTCCAAATTCATCTTTATTTTTTGCATATTATTTATCATTTCTAATCGTTTTTCTTTATTTTCAATTAATTTTAAAATATCACTTGAAAGAGATCTACTTTTATTCCAAACTACTTTTCCAATATTATTATTTTCTATAAATAAAGCATTACCAATTTCTTGTTTTAAAAAAGGCTTAATTATAAATAAGGGAGTTCTTGAAGCGATCGCTTCAAACATTGTCACCCCTCCAGCTTTAGTTACAATTAGATCAGCTTCTTTCATGTATTTATAAACTTCATTAGTAAAACCTATAACATTTACATTTTTATATTTATTAGAAATTTTATCATACATTTTTTTGTTATTACCCATAAGGACATTAATTGTAAAACTATCATTATTATCTAAATCTGTTAAGAACTCATCTATCGAAGGGATAAGTCCTAAACCACCACCCATTATTAAAATATTCTTTTTTATTTTTAAATCTTTTTTACAATTAAATTTCCTTTTAACAGGTATTCCAGATACAACAATTTTTTCTTGTTCAACTCCCATATTTATTAAATTAGCTTTTGTTTTTTCACTTGCTACAAAGTACAAATTAGTTTCATTACTAATCCATTCTTTGCTAACATCTATATCAGTTATACAAGTATTTAAAATAGTATTTGATTTTTTTAATGTCTTATAAGCGGAAATATATTGCGAGCAGATAGGAAATACAGAAATGCACATATCAATACTATTATCATTTAATAATTTATCTATTTTTCTTACAATAAAACTTTTTAATGGTGCTTTACTATTTTTAGAGGCTATTTTATTTAAAAAATTATATAAAGTACAACATTTATTAACTAAGAAATTAAATATTCCATAAATTATCTTGCTTGTATTAGGAAATAAATATTCTATAAAGTCGATTATTTCTACATTATAATCAGAGTTTTCTAATAATATCTTTTCTTTTATAGAATAAGCAGCACTAGTATGACCATAACCAAATTTAGCAGTAAGTATTAAAATTCCCATAACATCACCTCAACATCAATTTACTACGAACTTAAGTTGCATTCTATAAATTTTAGCTTACTTCCTGTATATTTTAAGTTGCATTTTCTAAAATTTATCTTAAATCACTTCTTATTTAAAATTTTATTATCTCAAAGTGACAAGTAACTTACAAAATTAATTTTTTCTGTTATTATTTTAATATATAAATATTAAAAAATTAGTTAAGAAAATATTAAGATTTTGTTAAGATCTATTGTTACTAATTGCTTTATTATTACATACAAAAATAGTATAATTTTTGATTATATTTTTATAAGTCCTTAGTGTCGTTATAACCTTTATTTATATGCATTTAAGATATTTTTAATTTTGGAAGGTAATCACAAATATTTTTATAATTTCTTATATTTTTGCTTTCAAAAGTAGTTAATTGGTAGTAAATTAAATTTGAAATTTTATAAATGACTTTAAAATAAAAGAGTTTAAATACAACTTTTTAATATAAAAAAACTGTCAAAACTAAATAATTGTTTTTGACAGCCTTAATTTTTGAAGTAGTATATTTATTTTATTCCTAATATTTCTTTTATTTTCGAAACATCTAATTCAGCTATACTAGCTATATCTTCTATACTAATGTCTTTGGTGTACATAGCTTTAATCATAACAATTTTTTCTTGTTTTGCTTGTTCAATTCCTTGTTTAAGACCTCTATCAAAGGCTTTTTCTTCCCAGACATATTGTAACTCTTCTCTAGTTGCTAATTCTCGATCATAATTGAATTTTAAATCATCATCGTTGTTTGTGAGAGAAGTAGCATCGCTTACATATTCTTTCACTATCTTCATCTCCCTCATTAATGAATCTAATTTATCATTATCTTCTTCAATTTGGGCATAGATGAATTTCTCTATCTCATCTAACTCTTCAATACCTAGAGTATAACATTTTTTTCGTAAATTGGGAATATAGATATTAATAATTATGATAGCATCAGTTAATACTGTTCCATCTTCCTCTTTAAGATAATAGATATAATATGTTTTAGCTTTATCGGGAGGCAAAGTTATTAAAGTTAATCAAAATACTTTGACGATACTTATGATAACTCTTGCTATCTTTAACTAAAGCATTAAATTGCTTATTGATATAATCCATATTACGATGAAATACATCGATACTAGAATTATTATTCATCTCAATTGTCACTAAAGTGTCATCAATCTGACAAACAAAGACACATTTTTGAGAAACAATCTTTTTCTTATCTTTAGGAACAACATTACTTATTATTTGCATGTCTTTTAGGAGTTTTTTATTATCTATCTAGGAGTTTAGATAAGATAAAAGAAACATACTTTTTACCATTAGGATGATTAAACATCGTGTGAAACATATCATCGTTAACGATAGATATCTTATCAATTTGATCTCTTGGTTTAGTTTCTAAAATAAATTCATTATTAATATCTAAAGAATATAAAGTTTCAATATTTTGATTTCTTACTTTTAAAGAAGGAAATTCTTTTCTTTTGGGCATTATTTTACCTCCTCATCTATATATATTAAAAGAACATCAATCTTGTCCTTTCACTACATATATTCTATCTTTTTTTTTATAATTTCCTCTTTTTTCAGGAAATTTCTTTAATTTTTTTACTAAATTCTTGCAAAAAGCAAGGGTTATTGCATACAAAAAAGCCATTATTGCAAATGACTTTAAAGTTATGATTTTCTATAATCCTCCACCAGATCCAAAGGAATCAAGTTCATCTTGGGTACAAATAACATTCATTCGCATTCTTCTACTACCGCAGACAAATAATGCTTCTCCTTGATTAAAGTATTTAATGCTATCCATTTCACTTTCATTTAAGTCAATTAATAAAGCTAAATCATCAACTGCTTGTTTTTTAAGTCCCATTACTAAGTAATAAGAAGCATTATCGAATATGGCTTTACCATGCATGATTAAGTTAGGGGCCGCAAAGTCGGTTGGTTGTTGGGTAATAATTATAGTTCCCGCATTATACTTACGACTTCTTCTTTGAATCTGGGCTAAGAACTCAGCACCTAATTCATTTCTTGTGGATAATAAGACATGTGCTTCATCGACAGATAGAACAGAAGTTGTTTCTCTATCTAGACATAATCCCCAAGCATATTTAAGAATATTAAAGAATAAGGCATTTCTTATGTTTTCATCAGAATTCATCAATTCCTTAATATTAAAGACTATAATATCACTATCAATATTTAAAGTAGTATGACCTGTAAAATAGTACCTTAACTCTTTAATTAAAGGTCTTACACGTAATTCAAGACGTTCCATAACATCTCGTTCTTGTGTCTTATCAGGCATAGATAAAAGACGTCCTTTAATAGTTGCGTAAACATCATCAAACGTTGGGTAATCTAGAGATGTAAATTGTGAGAAATTAGTATTAAAATCAATTTTAAATCTCTTGTAAGTATCTTGTAAAACATCACTAAACATAGTTAATACATCATCTTCAATTGAAGGAGTATAGTACTTCATGAATGCTTTAACAGATTGTAGAGTTCTTGTTAAAACTGTATAACCAAGACCTGATTCAGCATCTTCTTCATCACTATCTAAAACTACTTCAAGTGGGTTAATCATACCAAACTCGCCACCCTTTCCTAAATCTAGGAAACTACCATTTAAGGCACGACATAAGTCTTCTAATTCTCCTTCTGGATCAATACAAACAACTTTATAACCATTTCTAATATGACCTCTAATAAGAAGTTTAGCAGCTGTTGATTTACCACTACCTGAAGTACCTAAAATAATCATATTAGCATTATTACGATTATGTTCTTTTTTTATTTTATAAAAGAATTGATTAAATAAAACAACACCACCAGAGAAATCAACACCAAGTAATGAAGCATTTTCAGGGTCTTTAATACTATCAAAGACAAATGGATACATTGCAGCAATCGTAACACTTGGAATAGGAGTTCCAATTCTTGATTCAATATCTTGTTTAGGGAATATTGGAATAATAGATTTAAGCACTTTTTCTTGTTCAAACATAAGTGGCACTGCACGCATTCCTAAAGCATCGATAAAACTACGTACTTGCATTTTCTTAAGTTCTAGTTCTTCTTTATTATCAGCAGTTATCATGATATGCATTTGAAAGTCATAGATTCTTGCTTGTGTACTAGCTAACATCGAAATAAATTGTTCTAATGATTCATAGTCTTGTCTAATTCTCTCTTGGATTGTTTTATCATTTTCGGATTGATAACGCATTTTTAAATCGGCTATTTCTTTATTAAGCATTTTTTGTAATGTCGAAAATTCAATTGGAATATGTTTGGCAACTATTTTAATACCTGATAAATTAGTTATATTCGATAAATAGCCATTAGCTATATATTTAGGATAACTAATAACTGTAAGAATCGTTGCATACTTGCCACTGATTACAAACTCCGTTGGTTTAAATTGAATTCCTTTTGGAGCTAATTCACTTTTTATGTTCATAAAGGCATCACCGTCCCAAAATTAGTCGTTGTTCCCCCATTTAAGAAATTGTCTAAAATCATTCTAATATCCGAATTAGATACTTGACTAGCATTAATTCCGCAGTTTGCTAAAGCTGCTATTAAGTTATGAATACGTTTCCCTATAATTTCCATTTTCTTTTCTTTGAAAAGAATAAAGTATTCCGTATCAACAACATTATATTCAGCTCCCATAAACATATTAGCTTTATCAATATCTTGGACAATTATCTTTCTTATCGCCCCATTAGGAGTTTTTGAATATTGAAGTTGTAAATTAGCTAAATAAACATTGATATCAACTGGTCTATCAGCTACAACTAACCAAAATTCATAGTCAATCATATTATAGAAATTTCTTAAATTGAATATAACATTTTCTTGTGTTCCTTGATCCATAATAAAGATGTTCTTTGGTTCAATTTTAACACCTGTTACATAGTACCCATTATCTAGTTGCACCATTCCATTCATTATTGATTTAATTGGAACCCAATCTTCAGTGTACTTACTATCATAAGTAATTGTTTTTTTACTTTCTGTCTTCGCCACTTGTCACACACCAACCTCTCCAATAGTATTTTTTTCTTCCTGTGTAGAACTTCCAAATATTACTTAATAATGTCATAACGTTATGATAATTTGGTACTGGCATTACAAGAAATCCTGTTATTATTGCTGGGCTTAATATTAATAACATTTCGGCTATTTTATTAGTTTTTAAGAAAAATAAACCTACTCCTGTAAATAAAATACCTATTCCAAACACAGCCAAATCAAAACCTGTAAAGTACCCAAATATTAATTGGGACTTCTTCGAGTTGGCTGGTATTAAGTATCTATTCTCTTCCATTATAACTCCTCCTTATTCTATTTTTTCTTATCTTTACTACTATCTTCTTTCTTCTTGATATCTCTTAATGTTGCTGTCATAGAATTTAATAATTGTTCAAATCCACCATCAATGTCTTTCGTAAGCATTTCCGTATTTTTATCTTGCACTTTACCTGTACTTATATTTCTTTCTTTAGCTTTTAGTCGATCAAACATTGAAGAATCTCTCTTTTCATTTAAATAGTCCTTCGCACTATATAAAGCTTCCAACTCTTTAGCAATTCCACCTTTAAAACCTTCTCCAGATTCCTTAAGTTCTTTTTCTTTATCAGCAATATAAGTATCTAAGTATCTATTTAAAACACTACTATTACTCTTTAATAAGTCTTCTCTGTCATCTAATGCCTCTGTTACTTTACCAATACGACCATTTTGTTTATCTTGATTTAATAAATCTTGAAGATTTGTAACATAACCATTTTCATCAAAATTTAAATCATCGTCTTTAAATTTAACGGCATAATCCTTTTTTCCAGTCATATGAAATTTTAATTGGGAATCAGTAACTGCTTTTTTAGCATTTTCAAAGTCTCTTTTAGCTACAGTCGCTGCCTCATCAACTTTTTGTTTCTCTATATTTTTAGCTGATGCATAAGCAGCTTTCGCTTGGTCAACATTATCTTGATAAGCTTTTTCATTTTTAGCACTATATTGGTTTTCTAAATTTTTTTTCATATTTGTTGCTTGGATCATTACTTCTTCATCGGTCATTCCAGGATTCATCCCTTTAACCGCTGCTGCTGCACTATTAATATCAAAGCCACCTAATTTTTCTGCTTTTTCTTGTTGAAATGCTTGTAAATTCTTTTCAGCATTATCAATGTTTTGTTGTAATCTCACACCATTAAATGTTTTACCAAATGTTTCATTAAAATTCTTTTGTGTTTCTTCTGCATTACTCATTTTATCTTTATAGTATTGAAGTGTTCGATAGCCAGTTCCATCATTATATACATATCCTGCCATATTAGTACCTTTTTCCATATCTGATGAAATCTCATCTTTGGCAGCTTTTCCTTTACTATTAATTTTATCAACAATATCTCTTTTTTGTTGTAATGCTTCTGATGTTTGTCCTGTCATAAATCTTACAGCAGAATCTTTAGCATCGCTTAAATGTCCAACGCCAACAGCAACAGCGTTTCTCATTCCTTCTGTTCCAATATTATGTTCTTTCATAGCTCCTGACAATTTATCAGTACCTGCTTGATGACTTTGAGCATAAGCTTCTCTTTCATCTCTTTTAGATATTGCAGACGCAATTCCTTTGGATGAAGCTTGAGCCATATCAGAGAAAGTCTTAGCTGATCTTGCATTATATCCTGCTCTAAGTCCAGCCGAAATTGCTCCACCCCCAGTTGAACCAATGCCACCAACTACTGAGCCAATACCAGCTCTAGTTTTACCCCAAGCTCCACTAGCACCTGATACATTACTACGGCCTCTTTGGATAGCATTATAGCCATTTCGCATAGCTGTCGTTAATCCAGCACCTGCGGCTGCGGCTGCCACAAATCCGCCACCTTCTTGCATTCTCTTAGCAAGAGAAAGTCCCATATTACCAGATTTAATACCGAAGATATCACCAATCATCTTAGGAGCTTGTCTTGCAAAAGCAATAACGCCCATAATTAATAAAGCAATAGCTAAATATTTAATAGGTCCATTTAACTCAGTTGTACTTTCAGCAACTGTATCAATAACAGCAGGTATTTTTCCTACTAAAATGGCAATTAAATAAACGATAAAAATCCTTATAAAAACTTCAAAAAATACTGCTCCAGTTGTTTTGAGCCATTTATTAAATATATCATTTTTCTTTGGTAGTATTCGCATGACAATTGGTAAAGGAGCAATTATTTGTAAAGCTGCTAATTTTACAGCTCTGATCCCCAGATCAAAAACAAAACATAATAAGACGTAAACACAGAATCCACCTGCAATAGTTGACGCTATAAAAAAGTAAGTCAACTGATCCTTAGCAGCTGGTTCAGAGAATTTAGCAATATGAAAGAAAGATAGCTGTTTATCAACTATTAATTCCATTGCTTCTTTAACTGTATGACCATCTTCATCAGTGACTTCTCCTACAGTTTGTTCTTCTCCCTCATTAGGAGTGTAATCATCATTTGGATATAAAAATGCTAAAAAAACTTGTGTCGCAATTGTTCTACCACCCTTTACAATTGAGTCTTCATTACCACTGGCACCATCAGTTCCTACAACTATTCTTCCAATCAAATCATTATCTAGAATAACTCCTTGCAATTGATATAAAAGATTAAATGCTGTTGGTAAAAAAACAATCATTAGTAAAGAAGTTATAACATTAGTAATAATCTTTCTAGGAGCCATATCCCCTTTATTCATTTCTTCAGGATTAACAATTACTTTAAGAAGAGAATAAACAATAAAGAACATCATTAAAACGCCGACCAAAATATAAATACGCTTTAAAATATCGTCAAATAATTTTTGATCAAAAATTTGAGCTTTAGCTAATACTAAAAAAACTTGATAACAAACGTCAATTAAATAATAAACAATAGCATCAATTGTTAAAAAAATATTAAAAAAGAAATTTTGCACTGCATTTAAAATATCCTCTATCATTAGCTATCACTTCCTTTTTACTGTATACCACAAGTACTATACATTCCAGTTAATTCAAAGAAGAAATCACATAAAATTGGGATTGTAAAAACAAGTAGCCCAACAATAACTCTTATAAATGTATGTTTAACGGCTTTGGTCAATCGATCTTTATCTTGAGATGCAACAGCTCCCATAAAGTCAAGTAGCGAAAAAATCAAAACTAAAACTGGCGATGCAATTTTTAATATATCAAATATTTCTTGTAATAAATAAGCAACTGAGTTTTCATCATTTTTATCTCCTAAAACACCTTCACAAGTAGCAAGAACTTCAGCTTCCTCTTCTTCATCAAAAACTTCTCGAATATATAAAGAATTTTCTCCACTTAAAAGAGGTTTAGCACTAACAACACCAAAGAAGGCAAAAAAAACAAAAATTAATAAAACTGTATATGTCAAATATTTAATCATTTGTTACACCTCATATAAAAAAATTATACCATAAAAAAAAACAATATTCAAAGAAATATCGTTTTTAAGTAAGACTTTATTTTACCTTACCATCATTTGCCCCAGTAGTATTACAACTGCCTGGATGACTTATACATTGCGCACAAACATTATAATCGCCTTTTACATCATCAAATGAATCAACAATAGAAAATATAAAAGCAATAATAGTAGGAATTAAAAAGATAACAACTGCAGCGATTGCACGCATCATTAATTGCTTTAAAGCTTTTTTAATTTCATCGTCTTTCGCACCAACGACTGCTTTTCCTAAATCAATCATTCCAAATACCATTAAAAGAATTGGTATTGCTATTTTAAAAACAAATAATACGTTTCCTACTAATTGCCACACTGCTGCTGTATCTGTGCAAAAACTAATTCCTGCCACAGTTTCATCTAATAATAACATAAATTACATCTCCTTCAACTACAAACATTTTAATATAATTTCCTACAATTGTCAAACTAATCTGCCAAATAGGTGTCAAATATCATAATTTTTTATAAATCATATTCATAAACCTCACTATTTTTTGCAAAAAAAAGATAAAAAGTCTGTATTTTCGTCGTATCCTTTAATCGCAAAATGAAGAGCTTTCATAAAACCACCATGCGTAACAATTAAAATATTTTTGTCTAAATATTCTTTTTTTATTTTCTTCAAAAACTTTTCTGCTCTAGCTAAACAATATTTTATACTTTCCGCTTTATTTGAAGAGTCATTTAATTTATAATCCTACTATCTAGCAATTAACTCCATATCTATTTTCTTATCTTCATAATCCTCATATCCTCTTTCAACTATTAAATCATCATAAATTATTTTAATTTTTCCTTGCATTAAAATTTCCGCAGTTCTTTTTGTCCTTTTTAAAGGTGAACAAATACATATATCAATATTACTTAAATCTAATATACTAGCAAGTCCTTTAGTTTCTTTATCACCTTGTTCGTTTAAATCTATATCCGTAGTACCTTGAATTTTTTTAAATCATTCCAATCAGTTCTATGTCTTGCAACATACAAGTGTTCTGCATGATCAAGTGCTTTTAAACTTTTTTCAAAATAAAAAACTCCTAAGAGTTATTCTTTCACAATTCCAAATAAACGCATTCCCGAATTATCTTTAACTGTTTTTTGTCTATCAAAGCCCATTTTATTTAATAATTCATCTAACACACGATGTTTATCTTTCTTATCATCAATATTAGGTATATTAAAAAATACAACACATTTTGATTCATATTCAAAATCTTTGATATCAGAGTCTCCTAAGACACTTCGATTAAGGATTAATTTCTTTAATCTAATTCGAGCTAAGATATTTCGGTCTTTTCGTATCATTTTATTAAGTTTTATCGTTGTTGGTTCAATTAAATAAAGCATTTCACTACAATCAGCAGCTTCTTCATCATCATTGACATCAACTAATATTACATCATAACTATTACTAGGATTTTTAATAATACTTTCTAATTCCGATACGTCAACACTTCTTAAATCAGGGTCATTAAAATACATAAAATCATTTTTCCCAAGTTCTAAAGCAAGAACTTTATAATTAGCTTCTAATTGTCTTTTTAGCATATAAATAAGTGTCGTTGAGCCAGCATGACTAGTTAAATTTTTGAAGCCAATAACTCGTGTACTTCTTCCATATCCTGATAAACTTGTACTTGTATCATCAATTAAATGATTTTTATATTTTTCTTTAGTTTTTTTTGAAGAATCAATCTCATCATCAGCAACATCATCTAATAAATGATATTGAGCAACATCTTTATAAATATTCGGATTTTTAATTAAATAAGGGATTGAATCAATATTTCTCGTAAAATTATAAATTCCCATCGAAACAAGCTGTGATAAATATTTTGGAGAATTTACAATATCACTATCATCAAGTAATAGAATTACTTTATTCATATCAAAACCAAAAGAAAGTTGCTGAATAACACTTATATCTTTATAACCTTTAATAGCAGTAATATCTAAAATCATTTTATTAAAGAAAAAGTTTGTAAATTGACTAATTAAATCATCAACTTCAAATTCTCCATTAATACTTTTAATCAAATCAATATCTAAGTTAGATAACATTGCAGCATATTTATTTGATACAATTACATTCATTATTAAATACTTCCTTTCTATCGGTCTGCTGGTATCGCTATATCTGTAGTCTCTCCATCAACTTGGAAATTAAACATATCTCCGATTACTGGTAAATCAAACTTATAAAATAATTTAACTTTATAGTATGCTCTAAAAGGATGAGCTCCATCAGAAATATTTTCTTTTTGAATACAATAATAATATTTTGTTTTACCATCGGATATTTCTTTGACATTCATTGCACTACTTCCACTACTTATTTCTTTAATGCCTGTCCATCCTTCTTCACAAACACCTTTTTGTTTATATCCAGAATTTCTTAAATAATCATTAATAAGTTTTACAGCATTATCAGTTAATCCTTCATTTTTTTCAATAAAACTAATTACTTCATTTTTTACTTTAAAAGATTTAGAGTAACTTATTGAAACAGCTAAAAAAGATGAAAATAAAAGAGTAAAAATAAGTACTAAACCAATTATCCACATACTTCCAAAAGATTCTCTCATATTATTACCTCGCTATTGCTACTCTTCTTGTTGTGCCATAAATTGTTGAATTAAAGAATTGTCTAAATATTGGGATATCTAATTCATAAAATACTTGAACTTTATAATATCTTGATGTTAAAACATCTTTATATGTACTACTATCAATTGTTTTAATACAAAATACTGGTTTATTAGTTGTTATCCCTTTAGATGATAAATTATAGCCATCAAAACCATCATCACAAACACCATCAGCTCGGTGTCCTACTGACGCTAAATAATCTTGAATTTCCGCTATAGCTCCTGTATCAGTTCCATGAGCATCCCAAATACCTTTTTTATTTTCAATAATATTAATTATTTCATCTCGTACTTTAAAAGCTCTCGAATAATTTATTGATAAACATAAATATGAGGCAAATAAACCTAGAAATAAAATAACTATCAAAAACAACCAAGTTCCACCAATCGCTTCTTTCAATTTAATTCACCTAACCTTTAAATGGACAAGAAAGAGTTACTCCTTCGTATTCACAAGTTACCATACCATCACTATTGGGTTCTTTACCACAAATAGCTTCGCCACATTTAGTATTTTTAACATGATTTCCTCTTATACTTGGCCATAGCACACTAAAGAAAAAAGCCGAAAGGACTCCCACGGCCACAACTACAATTACTGCTGCGTTTAATTCCCCACTTGCTTCTTTCATTCTATTACCTCAATCTAATATTAATCGTTATCAGCTCTATTAGCACATGTGATAGATGAATATGAACCTGCATCAGCATCATAATATTGACAAGGACATGTTTTATCTCCATCATTACATTGACAAATGGCATCTGCACATTTAGTACCTTGTTGAATACTTGATTGAATTGAAGGCCATACTACAGCGTAGAAAAATGCTGCTACAGCTGCTATTGCTACTACTGTGATAACTGTCATATTTAATTCTCCTGTCGCTTCTTTCATTTAATATTCCTCCTCTATTATGTATATATTATACAATTTATTTTTTTTATAATCAATACTTAAACCGTCAATAAACTGTCTACATCATCATTAAGACGGCAATTATTAAGAAAACCATTAAGCCAAGTCCTGTTGCTACTAACATACTCATGGTCTTACTTTCCATTTTCTCTAGTCTTTCTTTATATCTTGTATCTCTTGCTTTTTGTTGCAAGTTCGAAATTGTTTTGGAGAAAGTTAGTAATTGTTCTTGTTTTCTTTCTTGTCTTCCTAAACTTAAACGATATAAAAGTCGCATCATTCGCATACTATCTCTTACAGGATAAGTTTGAGCAAACTCCATATAGGGATTAATCGATGAATCTCCTGCATTAATTTCATTAATCATTGTAATAAGTCCATCTCTAAATATCGGGGGAGCAGTACTAACACTTTTGCCTATTGCTACTGGAACAGTATAGTGTTGAATTAAAATTTCTAATCCCTTTAAATAGTGTGGCAATAAAGAGTCAATTTTATGTAAGTTTGCTTTATAATATTTTTTTAAATTCGAATATTCCATTTTAAACATAGCAAAACCTAAGGCAAAACAAGCTATTATCTTAACATAAGATAAGTTTGTTAAAAAGAAAAAGAAAGCAACTAAAACAATAATCATTCCATTTCGAATTCTTTTAGCAAATAAGACATCTGGGTCGACGCCTTCTCCATACTTAGCCCGAACTAAAAAGTCATAATCTTCTTCTTTTAACTTTTCAAAATATTTGATGTTATCCGTAATAAATTTATTAACATTAACTATTTTACTATAAGATAAAATACCTAAGAAAATAAGTCCTAAAAACAATATTTCAAAATACATTTTATTCAACCCCCACATCTTCGTTATAGTATTTTTCACCATTTATTAAGAAGTAGCAGTTAATAATAACGATTGCATGCAAAACGAACTTTACGTACCATAATTCTAACATATCTAAATAAGTATCTTTAGTTAAAAGCATTTGCATAACCATAACTAAGAAGAATAAGACAACACCAAATGTAATGAATTTCGTATGAAAGGTATTTCTATCCATTCTATCACGATATACACCTTCAACTAAGGCATCGATGTCTAATGACATTAATTCTAGGGCTTCTCCTGAATCTCTTGCACCTTCGTTGGTAATCTGTAAGAATAATTGATGCATATTTTTAACCATATAATAAGGATATTTCTCATTAAAATAATTAATAGATTCTTCAATAGTACCATTATCATAAGACATTTGAATCATTATCTTTAAATCACTTAAAACAGGATCTTCTAAAATACCCGAATCTCTTACACCTTCTAATGATTTAACAAAACTTTGTGTTGTATTAAATTCCATTATTACGTTACTTGTATATACTTGAATTTGTTCAAAAACATATTCCGAAAATAATCTTTGACTTCTTAAATAAGCAAGATAAGGAACAAACATTACAGCAATACTTACATATAAAACAGTTATTGGAATACTATAAAAATACATATAAGAAATAATTCCTGCCGCTCCACCAATAATACCAACTTGAGCAATAAATTGTTTAGGTGTATATTCAACTCCTAATTCTTTAGTTTTTTCTCTTACCTCTTTATAACTATATGGAGCAAACTTATTGTAAGCATTACCTACAGAATTAATAAAAAATTTATAGACATTATCACCTGTATTCATTCGATAGGCCATAACAAATATAGCTATAATCAATAATAATATTAATTCCATTTTGTTTCTCCCTTTCTATTATAATGTATCGCTTACATTATTTATAATTGTATCATCAAAAGCTCTCGGTATTTCTATTTGTGGTGTTTGCACTTGAGTTTGAACTTGTGGCTGTTCTACACTTTGCACTTGTTCTTGTGGATTTATAGATTGTTCACTTGGTGCCGAAATAATTTTTGTATAAGTAATCCCATCATTATTAGTTGGTAAACTATTTGCCGTCTCGTTAATAGTAGATGAAGTTGGTACTTCAACATTAGTTACTGGTGGAGCTATTGTATTTTCAAAAGTTGCAGATAAAGTTTGTTCTTCCTCATTCATCTTAAATGGGTCATCAACATTTAAATTTAATGTTTTATCACTTGCCCCAGCTGTTGTATCAGTCCCAACTCCCTCTTCTCCTAAGGAAAAAGTATCTTCTGGTAAAAAAACATTTCCTATACTTAAATAATTAAGCAATACTTGTGTTGGATTATGTAATGTTACTTTACCATCTAAGCTTTTTTGATATAAAATATTCGTCATCGGCTTATTATCTTCATCAACATAGAATTCACATACTTCAATAATCTCCCTTTGAAATCTATTTAAAGCTTTCGAAAAATAACCTTTAACATAAATTCCAATTTGAACATATCTATGAATTGAACCTAAAAATTGTTCAATATCTTGACTTGATTCAAGTAGTGAATACATACGCATTGGAATACTACTTGCTTTATCAGCATGGATTGTTGATAAAATATGGTGTCCAGAAGAAATTGAGTTACGAACGGCTAGTACTGCTTCCCCACTACGAACTTCGGATAAGAGTATCCAAATAGGATTCTGTCTCATACAAGTAACTAATACATCAGTGTAACTTGCTATGTTATTCGTTTTCATTGCCACGATATCTCGATGAGGAAAAATCCTATCTAAGTGAAGTTCTAGAGTATCTTCAATAGTAATTATTTTTTCATTTTCTTTGATATTACTAGCTAAGTATTTAACAAGTTCTGTTTTACCTGAACCAGTTTCTCCAGCAACTATTATATTACAATGTCCTTCAATACACTTCATTAAGAAATCATGTAATTGAATTGTAATATATTGTTCATCAATAAGTTTTTCTTTATTTAATCTAATTTTAGCTGGTGTCTTACGGATAAGACAAGCAATCCCATTGGTAGCAATTGAATCATGAACAAAGTTCATACGTAACTCAGCAGATTCAGCATCCAAAAAAGGATGAGCCATATTAAACGTTTTTCCCATAACATTGGAACATTGAAAAGCTAATTTTTCCATAAATGGATTATTTATTTCAGGTCTTTCAACTTGATAAACACCTTTAGATAGAGTTTTTAGCCATACTTGACCACCATTACTATATGATATATCGGTAATATCATCTTGTTCTAAAAACTCTGTTAAAGGTCCAAAATCCATTTGAGAAAAAATATTGTTATTACTAGCCATATCCATATTTTTTCACCCTCTTTAATTCTTCTTTTTATTCTTGGTCTTGTAAAATAACTGTTTGATTTAAAATAAATGCTTTTAATTCATCACTACTAACTTGCGTTTCCCCTGGATTAGCTGAATAACTTTTATTTCTTGGAATAGGTTCGATTTCGATTCCACTTAAATTATCAGCTTTCTTAAGAAGTAAGAATAAATCTTCTGGAACAGCAAATAAAAGCTCTGCAGGTTCTTTAGCTTCAGTAGTTTCAAACACATGATTTCCATTCGCGTCTTTAACTGCTAATACTCGAATACTTTCAATCAATTTTCCATAAATAAGTAATCGGTCTTCACTTTGTGCAGTAAGGTATAAATCGATGGAATTATCAGGGAAGATGGAATTACCATAAGTCATATGATTATCAACTGCTAAACTAAATATTGTATAACCATCAGGAATATCTGCAAAAGATGAATCTGGCATTTCAGCTTTAGTCATCAATACTTCTTCATAAAACAAACTATTTTTAGGTATTGTTGTGGCATAACTAACATATTTTCCTATAATATCATTAGAATTTCGAACTAAATTATTACTATTACTTACCAAACTAGAAGGAACTTCCGTATACCCTATCATTGTTTCATCAATTAAAGTACGAGATGTAATTTCAACTTTTGCATAAGGAACTGAAACTGGATTTGTTGATTGTTTTACACGCCAGTCATATCCGATATATAAGACAACTACTCCAAGTAAGACACCAAGAATAGTTACTGTATTTTTATTTCCTAAAAATTTCTTAAAAGGAGTTAAAATATTACCCATTTTTATTCATTCCCTTCTAATCCCAAGTGCATTTGATACTTTCTTCAATACCTGTACCTTCAATACTTTCAACAATCGCCGTCATTCTTGTTGTTGTTGCAACATCAGTATTTTGGTTAGCTATGAAGAAACTACCTCCAGATGATTTTATTTCAACTGTAACTTTAGGAGGCATTTCATATAATTCATAGAAATTAACTTCATAAGTCGAATTTAAACTTGCTGTTTCCGCAAATCTTTTCATAAAGTTAGCAACAAATTTTTCTTTATTAATCTTTATGGCACCATCATGATTACGATAGTATGCCTTATCAACCGATTCATATAAAGAAGCTTCTGTTACTTCTTTAATTTCATAATAGTCTTGAGTATTAAATGTTGTTGCTGTTTGTGTAAACATCATTACTATAAAGACAAATACTCCAAGGATTATTATCCAATAACCCCAATAAGCTGTTTTCATCATAATTTAAACAACTCCCTTCATTTAACTTCGAAAATGATTGACAGTCACACCATCAATATCTTTCAAAGTATCTAACCATGGATTTGTACAAACTGCATCGTTTTCACAAGTAAGTTCAAATCCGCCATAATTGATTGAAGAAGCTTGACTCTTTAGTTCTACAATTCCTTTTGGACTAATCGTAAACGAGTACTCTGGAGTTTCTGCATATGCTCCATCTCCTAATTCTTCAATTGCTGCTTTAGCTTGTTGACCTACATCATCTGTCCAATTGCTTCCCATACTTCTATTATTAGGATTTAAATTATTTAGAGAAACATTATTAACAAAGAATGATACATCTCCAGTTACATCAATATAACCACTATCGTTACCATATCCTGAGCAACGATAACCATCAGGACATTCTAGTAAAGAAATAATCTCTGTTTTAATCTTTGAAGCACAAGGATTTTTATTAACTACTTTATAAGTACACATATAAGTTTGGTCAAATTCACCACTTAATAAACCATTAGTATTAACATTCTTATAACCCTTTAAAGCTGCAAAGACACTACCTTTTCCAGAATGAGATTTATCATTTCCACCAATTAAACGTCCTAGTGCTTGATTATCTGGACTTCCATTATATTGTCCGACATCAACAAATCTTAATTGATAGTTGTAATCTCCTGGTTGCGTATTTTCACTTATTGGTAATACCTTTCCGTCTCCTCCTTTTGCGTCCCCTGTCACTAAAGAAGTTTTATCATCAAGTTGTGTTTTTAACTCTTCAGACGAATTATAGATAGCAGCACCAGAATCATGAACTGTATACCATCTTCCTCTTATTTCATAAGAATATTCCGCATGTTTTTCTAATAAAATAGATGAACTATAATACATTTGTTGATGATCATCACGGCAACTAGATACGAAACCACCAGAATTATCATTATCATTTAATGTACAAGTAAAGATATTATTTGTACTTCCTTGTTGATATGCACTTCCTTGGACATTACCACTCATCTTTGTATAATCATCACGTTTAGATTCTTGATCACGATAAGTTGTTTCACCAGCAGATACGCCTGGAGTTCCACCACCAATTATTTGGAATTTATTATTTCCTTGTAATTGATTCATGTAATCATGTTCCTGATATGTATAACTTATTTCTGGTTCGTATTTAAAGTTATTTTGCCATGTATTACATGCAGTAATATCATCAATCATCGCTTGTCTTTCAGCAATAAGTCGATTATACTCTGCTTTAGCACTATCTCTTTGAGCTACCCAAGCATCATATCCATAATCTTGTTTTGCTTCAACTACTTCAGCAGAACAATCACTCTTACAATCATCGCCATCGTTATGCAATTCAATATATCCACAAGTAGTACCATTTTTACATTTTGAAGATGCTGTTCCCCACTTTTCTTGAACATCTTTTTCACTTATTTGTAGTTTACCATTAGTATCATAACTAGTTTCAGGATTAAATACAATTTGTTTATACTTGACTGTTCCATTTAAAACTCTCTTATCATTTAAAGTTGCTGTCCCACTATTTTTAGGAACATTACCACTTTCTTGCGTACCTGCACCAGTACAAGATAGTAAAGAACCACCACCACAACTATATTTTTTAGTCTCTGAAGTTTTAGTAGACTGCTTATCAAACCAATAAACATGAGCAGCAGCTTCAGAATATTTATTAATAGCAGCGACTATTTGTCTATCAATATTTACTAAATCTCTTTGGAAACGTCCTTCGCCATCATTGTAATTAGTCAATATTTCATTTTCTTGCGTTGTAGCATTTGTACCATTACCAGCAACACAAGTTCTACTTCCTTTTACTCTTAGAGAATGTTCTCCAACACTACCAGCAAGTATCATATATGTTCCAGCTTTATGTTCACCTAAGTCACCTGGCATCTGGAATTCCCAATCTTCTTTACAAGAAATCGTACAATATCTATTTTTGATAATATTATATGTATTTTCAGCAGGGTCTTTTTCATCAATTATACAATCTTTATAATTCATTTGACCTGTTTTTTGGCTAATACCTTCATGAATTTCATAGATATCGCCATCGGCTCCACAAACCAAATTCCATTTAGCTTGAACACAAACATCGTCTTTTGTTGGACAGTATTCAGGAAGAGCATCAGGTTCATCACAACATTTAGCTATGTACATTTCTTTATTAAAAGCAGGGCTTGTAGGATCTAACATTGGATCTCCACCAGGTCCGCAAGCTCCACAAGTAACATCAGAAATATCAGCTACAACAATGCTTAATTCTTGTTGTTGATTATTTTTTAAGAATGTAACAAATCTTTGTGAAGAACCAGAGTTTTTAACTGATTTTAAAAGTATAACATTGTGATAGTCATCTTTGCTTAATGCTCTTACTCTTATTCCTACTTCTCCAGAAGCTTTAGCAAAAGCATCTGATGAACCTTTAACCCAAATTTCATATTCTGTACCATTTGGTACTCTTGAACCAGGAGATACTATTCCATTATTGATACGCAATTCGCAAGTTAAGCCTGCTGGACAAATTGGTTCAAGATATGTATATTCGCCATTATATTTATCTAAGCCAGCAATACTTCCTTGAATTATTTTAATTAACGATCCACCTTCAGTTTTACACTCTGATTTTTCCATTTCAGACCATTTAACACCAATTTCTTCTAAACCACTACATCCTGAACTTGTACAAGTATCAGCAACAGCTTTAGCATCTAAATAAATACTTTTAGCTGTTCCTGCTATATCGCCAAAATTAAGATTAGTTACGGCAGTCGAAGCTGGTTTACAATCTGGACTTCCTACTTCACATTCCCAAGAATTAGCAAGTTGCCAAAAAGCTGCAGATTTACCTTCACTTGATGATGAACCATCGATTTTTTGTTGATAAGCTCTTATTGCTATAACAATTCCTGCTCTAATATTAGTGTCATCTAATTGCTTACCATATTTTTTATATATATAATAAATAAATGCTTCTTGTTTAATTGAACTATCACCTGCAGCCGATGGAAAAACATTTATTCCATCAAAAGGATTGATATAATTATCAAACTCATATGGATTATAAGCAGAATGATAAGCTTTATCTGGATCATAACAGAAAGCATAATATTCATTTTTATTATTACACATTTCAGTAGCTGAATATAAGTTTACGGGTCCTGTGTGAGATGCACCTCCATATGTATAAGAATAAGTCTTATAATTATTATGAGTTAAATTAACTTGATAATAACGGCAATCACCGCTTTCTAAAGCTTCTGCCCAATTAATATTGTTTATAGCATTGCTTGGTGCAGATGGACCAGTTACTGGCGTACTACCAGGATCTTTTGGAGTAGATTCTATAGGTGTAGCACCTGTTCCAGATTTAGAACAAGTATTTTCATAAATAGCATAAAAGCTAATACTACGACCATCGGAAGACCAGGTTCCTGTTTTCAATTCTTTATTTCCTGCTGTACAATATTTATAAGAACTAGTATCTTGTGACCAACCTAAGAATTTACCATATTGAGAACTATCTGTTGGTCTAGGTAAAGTATATCCTTTTTTAGCTTCATATTTACAAGTTTTTCCTCTTGATCCGTCAGAGCAATTTGAAAAGGCACTAAGTCCAATATCGCTTCCGTCTAAATTAAGAAAACTAATAGAACCCTTTGAAACATTATTATTTCCACTATTAGCTTGAGTTACACTAACTGGAAAAGTCCATTTAATTGTTGATCCATCATTAAATCTTTGAGTTAAATATACTTGAGTATTCCCAGCAGACTGAGCAACTACATTACAATTGCCAGATGTACAGGCAATAGTTGCAATATTAGAATTGTTACTTCCTTCTGATCCATTAACTATTTTAGATTCAGATATAGAGCTACCAAGATTTTCTAATTCTATTTTTTTTGTAGTTCCACCTATTTGTAAATTTATTGTTTCTCCAAGTTTCTGGCCACTTATAGTTACTCCACCATTATCATTTTTCTTTTCAACAACTTTGTATTTATATTCTGTATAACCATCGCCTGTTGCTCCTGTCCATAAAGAATAATGATGTGCTCTTACAGTAATTACTGTCCCAATTGGGGCATTTTTATATATGTCTACAATCAAGTAGTCTTTATAATATTGGCAAGTGGCATAATTTTTCCCAGGAATCCGACATGTTAAAATAGAGCTTCCTGTATTTACTTCTATATGTTCTCCTTGTAATACTTCTTTAACATCAGCAGCACTAACACTACCACTAATTATAAAGAAACTAACTAATAATATTAAAATTGATAGTAAATATTTTTTAATAATATTTTTTTCCATTATATAACACTCTTCTTTCTTCTTTTAGTAATTATGATAGTTATGATAACTCCCGCTAGGATAACTACTAAAACTATTGCTATATACCAATATTTACTAACCAACTCTTTGGCTTCTTCTAAAGCACTTTCTTCCTCTTTATTCTCTTTTTCTTCCTCTTCAAGATATTTTTCAAATGCTTTCGTAAATTCTTCATTTGTTAATGTCGATATATCGAAATTAACATACTTACTACAATATTTGAAATCGGGGTGAGCACTACAAGATGCAACATCAGCATATTCATTAAACATCGGTGTATTTAATGTTAATGTTTTTAATGTTTCTCCATAGCAATCAGAAGAAGCAGATTTAATCGTAAATTCGTATCTTTTTATTTCAGTAGGACTATCATCTCTCATTTGTAATTCGTTATCATCTGTACGTTGTGCTGAAGTTAAAGATAAACTCTTAAATGTATCATTTAAACTTTTAACATCTATTGTTACGTCATCTGGTACATTGTGAAGAGTAATTAGTAAATAACGATCAATACAAGTTTCTAAACATTCTTCCGATTCATCTATATTTTCAACTGGTTCATAGTCTACTTTTAATTCACTTACTCTTTGTTTTTCTTCATATAGAGTTGTTCCTGGACAAGTAGAAGCAGCACTCACTGTAGTCATACAAATTCCTAGTAAAACACTGGTAAATAAAACATATTTTATTCTTTTCATCATAAAAACACCAACCTATTTTCTACTTAATATTGTAGCATGAGGTATGTAAATTAACAAGTAAAATTTATCTGTTTTAAGAAAAAAATTATTGACAACTAAAATTATTCCATATAAAGAAAAAAGAAACTTCTTTTTTTAAGTTTCTACGTTTTCGAAAATTATTTCTAATTTATTCCTAAAATATCTTTAACTTCTTCAATAGACATATTAGCACAATCAGAAATAAATTCTACTGTTGAGCCTTTAGAAAACATATTCTTAATAAAATCAAATGCTGTCTTTTTTTCTCCTTGTTTAATGCCTTGTTCAAGTCCTTGTTCAAGTCCTTCTTCTCTAGCTTCAGCAATTTCTTCCTTTTTCTCTGACTCATAAATAGCT
>CAOJBM010000025.1 GCA_948329525.1 uncultured Mycoplasmatota bacterium | reverse complement strand
ATGTTGTAACACCTTGTGATACCCCGTCTGCTCTGCAGCGGGGTGGTTCATTGAAATATATAGTAAAGGTTTAGAAGATATTATAACAACATGTGAATTAAGAAGAAATATTGGTTTAATAAATTCTTTTAATTATAGTCATGGACAGAAACAAAGTGAAAAACTAGAAATTATCTCTCTTTATGAATATATAATTAATTTTGTTAAGGAAAATGTTTTAAATTATCAATACCAAGAAGTTATTTTAAATAAACTTACTTTTCTGTTTAAGTATGGAGAAATAAGTACTTTTAAAAATGATGGTAACTTTACCTCTATTGTCGGAGCTGTTTTTGGAGTTTCTAAAGAAAAATCTCTTTATTCTTTAGCTATTAATATTGATGATAAAAAAATAAAAATTACTTCTAACTGTGATATAGAAAAAGAATGTTTATTTAGTTGCATTGAAGTGACATATAAAACAATTCCTCAAGATGATATGAAAGAATATATTAGTGTTACAACTTCTCATAAAAATAAATATTTGGATATTGATTCTTGGTATATTGATGAAAACATTGTTAATAAATTATTATGTTTAAAAGAAACAGATGGTAAAATTATCACTGCTCTTAAAAGAAAAAATACTAAAGAAACGACAACACTTTTATGTGGTAATTATCAAGGATTTAATAAAGATAGAGTAATTAAAGAACATAAAAATTCTGTAACTCTTTGGAATGGAGTAGGTGTTAATATTGGCTATGTTATAGGTTCCTATAGTGATTCTATAATGGAGTATGGGCAAAAAATAGATGGCGAATAATATTATTATGCTTCTAGAAATAATAGCCCTGCATTGTGTGATATAATTCCAGATTCTATTAAAGTTCCTTTAAACTTTTTAGAATTTAATGCCGCTCTTGCGGGAGTTACTTTGGAAAAATCAACACCTATTTCTACTAAAATAATGGAAGCCGAAAATGAGTATACTTTTGGAACTCTTAAAAAAATAGAAAAAACAAAACCATTTGCTTAAGTCTTTATACTTACAATTTGATTAAAAAAAAGTAGTGTTCCATCACTTAATAATATCTTTTTCGTAACCGAATTAATATCTTTAATAAAACCATATTTTATTAGTTCTTGACCATTATAAAAATAACAAAAATGAAAAGGTTCCTTATTACTATAGGAAATAAGAACTAGTTTTTCTATCTCTTTTAATTGTTCTTCACTTAATTCGGGCTTTTTAATTTTCCTTTTATTATTAATTATTTTATTGACAATATAACTACCAGGAACTACAGCACTAAATGGTTGCCATTTTATCATTCCTCGATTACTATTCATGCACTATGACCTCCAATCTTTTTATTTCTTTCTTTAATAGTTGAACTATCAAGTAGAGAAGAAGCACTAAGTAAAGTATTTTTGCCAAATTTATCGTTAATATAATCAATGGTTTTATTTTTACTTTCTTCTTTCTTAACACTTTCTAAATCATCAAAAATATTTAATTGTAGACAATCTTTTTTACATAATCTTCCCACACTAACTCCCACTTTGCGAATTGGTGAACCATTATAATAACGATCAAAAAGAAGCATACAAGTATTTAAAATTATTTTACTGCTATCAGTAGGAGCATCTAATTTAATTGTGTGATAAAATCCACCACCAATATTTTTCGAGTAACCAATAGCAAGTCCAATAACTAAAGTTTGTTTATTATTAACTCTTAGTCTTTTTGTTATTAAATCAACCATTTCTCTAATAATAAGTCTTACGTTATTACCGTTATAATCTTTAAATAATACTTGACTATTAGAATATGATTTATCTTTTGGTTTAAAATTCAGGGAATTAATAACTGAATTATCAATGCCATTAGCGTGTTCAAATAATTCAAGACCCATAATTCCAAACTTATCTTTTAATTTGTATTTATCATAATTTGCTAAATCTCCTAATTTATAAATTCCTAAATTATTTAATCTTTTCTCCATTCTTGGACCAATTCCCCACATCTTAGATAGGGGAGTAATATTCCATAATTTCGTTTTAATATCATTATTTGTCCATTTGGCAATTCCATCATTTGTGTGCTTCGCTTCCACATCCATTGCTACTTTGGCCATTAAAATATTTGGTCCAATTCCACAAGTAGCAGTTAAATGCGTTTTTTCATAAATCTTCATAAGGATTTCTTTTGCCAGTTCATAATCTGTCTTTTTATAAAGTTCTAAGTAATTAGTAACATCTAGAAAACACTCATCAATTGAATAAACGTGTAAGTCTTCTTTTGCTACGTAATCTAAATATATACTAACAACTTGTTCACTAAATTTTATATAAGAACTCATTCTTGGAGGAACAATATAATACTTAATATTCTTAGGTATTTCAAAAAGTCTTCCGCGTGATGGAACACCTTGCTTTTTTAAATAAGGAGTAACAGCTAAAGTAATTGCGCCATTTCCTTGTTTAGCGTTAGCTACAACTAAAGGAGTTGTAAAAGGATCAAGTCCTCTTAAAACACATTCACAAGAAGCAAAAAAACTTTTTAAATCAATACTTAAAATATGTCTTTCTTCCATAGTTTCATCTCCAAATATTTGTTCGTTAAAAACATTATATAGTAAATAAAGTGATAATACAACTACCAAAAATTGCTAAATAAAAAGAATTTCGTTATAATTAAAGTGGTGGTATAATGCAAATAGAAAATAATTGGACTTCTAAAACTTATCAAGAATTTATAACTTATTTAATAAGCATTAAAGATGAAAAATATCGTGATTTTAATTCTAAAATTTGTAGGACGAAATACAAAATGCTTGGTATTAGATTACCAATATTGCGAAATATTGCTAAGAAAATTACTAAAACTGATTACTTAAGCTTTTTAAAATATGTAAAAAATGATTACTATGAAGAAGTAATGCTTGAAGGTTTTGTTATTGCAAGTATTAAAGATGAGAGTTTATTTTTTAAGCACTTTAATGAGTATATAAAAAAGATTGATGATTGGAGTATAAGTGACTCTGTTTGTAATAGCTTAGTCATTTTAAAAGATAATAATCAAAAATATTTTAATTATTTTAAAGACCTTTCTTTAAATAAAGAAGAGTTTATCTCTCGTGTTGGGGTAGTAACGATTTTAAATTTTTATGTTAAGGAAGAATATATTGAAGAAATTTTTACTATTTTAAATACTATTAGTAGTGACAAATATTATATTAATATGGCTCAATCTTGGTTAGTATGTGAACTATATATCAAAGAACCTAAAAAGACTTTAGAATATTTAAAAAATAATAAGTTAAATACTTTTACGCATAATAAAGCGATTAGTAAAATAAAAGACTCTTATCGAGTTAGTAGGGAAGAAAAAGAAATATTAAATAAATTAAAAAGATAGGAGGGATTTTCTTTGGAGATAGTTGAGAAAAGAACTTTAGAGGAATATTTAGATACTTATGAAAATATTTCCTTTAGTGCTAATGGGGAAAGACTAACTGTTAAAGAAATTTTAACTCCTTTAAGGCAAAATGATGATGTTTACCAAGAATTTTATAATAGTATTTTTAAAAATAAAAAACTTGGAGGCATATCATTGGAATCTTACTATAAATTATTAACTTATACTTTTACAAAGACAATGGTCGGAAAGTATGAAATACCTTTTGAATTAGAAAAGAAAATTAATGAAATAATAATTTCATTAAAAGCTGTTATTAATTATTTGAAAGCGAAAGAAAATATTGCTACTAAAAGTATAGATAAAATAGAAATAAGTCAAGAATTAAAAAATGCTGTTTTAGGAGAAGTAGATGAAGCTTTAACACCTCTTGAAAAAGCCATCTATATTTATTTAAAACTCTGTAAATACCTAACTTATGATGCAAAATTTTATTTAAGTGATGGTTATACTGAGCAACAACCACATAAAAGTTTAGATAATCTTAAAGATATTAATTTAGATAAAAATCGTATAGTTTGTTATGAATTTAATATGCTTTATGCTAAATTCTTACAAAGTATTGGGTTAAAACCAGTTATCTTTGGTCGGGAAAATTATAGCGAAAATCATGAAACACTAGAAATATTAGTTTCTAATTTGATTTTAGCAGCCGATTCGACAATTAGTTTTTTTAAAAATGATTTAACCAATGCTAAATTAGGATTACCACTTAAAGGTTTAAAGTGTCAAACTAAAAATGAGATGGCAGAAAAAGAATTTAATGTTGCTTTAAATAAAGTTTATGAAATAATAAAAAAAGAAGAAAATCGTTCTCTTAATGAATTTGATTTTTTTCAAAAAGATTATCAAGTTTTAAACTCTAAAAAGTTTAAAATCCCATTAAAAGAAAGGGTAGAGATAATGTGTAATGCATTAAGTTCTTCTTCGTTAATCGATATGGATTTAATGAGTTATGCTTTAGAATTGAAAGATATTTTATTCACTAAAGAAGAACTTTTAGAAAATGTTTTCTTTACAGCTTTAGGAATGAAAAAAGATGAAGAACTATTTTTAGTTGCTATTTTAGCTTTTAATGAATATGGATTTAAAAATAAAGAAGAAGAAACCAAATATTATTTATATCATCAAAAAAGTTTTCAAGAAATTACCAAAGAAGAAATTATTGCTTTAATTCAGAATGAAGAATTAGAAAATAATTCTAATTTAAGTATGTTGATAGGAGATGTTTATAATGATCGAGAAGTTAAGAGAGATAAATAATAAAATACTAGAAGTTGCTCCTTCTAATTACAAACAACAATTAATAAAAAAACTCTTGCAAACTGACGATTGTTTCTTTAAAATGAATATTAATGATGCTTATAGTATCTTAGATGATTTAAAAATACCTAATGATAAGAAAAAAGAAGTATATCTAGAATTAATTAAGAAATGAGGAATGATGATGAAAAGAAAGATTTTAGTAATTGTAGCATTACTTTTAATTGTTACAGGTTGTGGTAAAAATAAGGAAAATATTGATTTGAGTAAAGGAACTATTGGAGAAACTACATATAATGAAACAGAAGAAGTGACTAATTATATCAAAATTGAATTAGAAAATAACAAAGTTATTTTAGCTGAACTTTATTCTGATGTTGCTCCTGTAACTGTGGAAAATTTTCAAAAGTTAGTGGAAGAAAAATTTTATGATGGCTTAATATTTCATCGAGTTATCAATAATTTTATGATTCAAACAGGGGACCCAACAGGAACTGGTACAGGTGGTAGTGAAAAAACAATTAAAGGAGAATTTCGAAGAAATGGAATTACCAATAATTTAAAACATGAACGAGGTGTCTTGTCAATGGCTCGTAGTAATGATATGGATTCCGCATCTAGTCAATTCTTTATCGTCCAAAAGACTTATCCTTCACTAGATGGAGAATATGCCGCTTTTGGCCGTGTTTTAGAAGGATTAGATGTTGTTGATGAAATAGCTACAGTAGAAACAGATTCTAATGATAAGCCAAAAGAAGAAATAAAAATGCGTTCAATAAGATTTATTGAAATAGAAAAAAATTGAGTATTCGCTCAATTTTTTATAATTTTAATTCTAGTCCTTTTTCTAAAGGATTAATTAAATGATCAATAAAGTAATCATCTTCTTTAGGTAACATTTTTTTGAAGATTAAATCGCTTAAGTATTCATCTACTTCTTGAGGTAAAATATATTTTACCTTTAACTTAATAAATAAATATTTTAATATTTCGTATAAATTTTCATCATAATATATATCTTTATCAAAAGAAGAACTAATACTTTTAAGAAATAGCTTTAATATTTCCATTTTATCATAGGTTATTAACCATTCTTTAGATTTCCCATGTTTTAAACTAGAAGAAATATAAGTACATTCTCCTTTATAGAAACTACAATTAAAATCTGTAAATATTGGTTTATTATCTTTATCTAAAAGAAAATTGCTATATTCTATATCATAAGGATTAAAATCATTTTGATGGGCAAGCATTAATCTTTCTAGCATAATTTTAAATAAGATAATAATTTCTTTTGGTGACATTGTTTGAATTGTTTTAAAGGTATCTTTGTATTCATCTTCATCTAAATAAGCAGAAATCAAATATAAATATTGTCCACTTTCATCAGTAAATATTTTTTTATGATTATTGAATCCTTCAATATTTAATTCACAAAGAGAAGTTAAAATTTTAGTGTTAGATTCTTTAGTAACTATTTTTTTTATGAAATATCTTTCGTCAAAAATAATTTGATCAGAATCGTTATTATTGAATCTGACTAATTCAATTGGTAAATCAGGCATTACTTTTAAAGTTGTCATAAAATCACCTAGTTAAGTATTATTATATATTTTTAGGTAAAAGTCAAGGAGTTTATGATATACTAAATAAAGATTTTGAGGTGTTTAAGTTGAAAAAAGTAATTATGATTAAGTATGGGGAATTAAGTACAAAGAAAGATAATATTGGATATTTTTTAGTAACTTTAAAAAATAATATTGAAGTTGCTTTAAAAAATTATGATTGTAAGATTACTTATGATAAAAGTAGAATGTTTATTGAAACAGATAATTTTGACGAAGTAATAGAAGTTTTACAAAACATTTTTGGTATTCATGAGATAGTTATCAGTTATAAGATAGAAACAAAAGATATAGAAGAAATAGGAAATGAAGTATTAAAATTAGTGCAAAAAAAAGAATTTAAAACATTTAAAGTAGTAACCAAAAGAAGTGATAAGACTTACCCTTTAACTAGTATGGAAATTAGTAAAAAGATAGGTGCTACTTTATTAAAAAATATTTCTAATATTAGTGTTGATGTTCACAATCCTGATTTAGAAATTAATGTTGAAATTAGAAGAAATGAAACATTAGTTTATTTCGAGAGGATTAAAGGAAGTGGCGGATATCCAGTAGGAGTTCAAGGGAAAGGATTGTTAATGTTAAGTGGAGGAATTGATTCTCCAGTAGCTGGTTACTTAGCAATGAAAAGAGGAGTAAAGCTAGAATGTATTTATTTTGAAAGCCCACCTCATACAAGTGAAGAAGCCAAGAACAAAGTTTTAGCTTTAGCTAAGAAATTGAGTAGCTATAATAATGGTATGAAAGTTCATGTTGTTAATTTTACTAAAATTCAAGAAGAAATTTATAAAAATATTCCGCATGATTATTTAGTTACGATAATGCGAAGAATGATGTATCGAATAAGTGCTATCATTTCTAAAAGAAGTAATGGTCATATTTTAGTTAATGGTGAAAGTATTGGACAAGTAGCAAGTCAGACACTAACTAGTATGAGTGTTATTAATGAAGTAGTAAAACTTCCTGTTATAAGACCTGTAGCTTGCTTAGATAAATTAGAAATAATTGATATTGCCAATAAAATAGGAACTTATGAAACAAGTATTTTACCTTTTGAAGATTGTTGTACAATATTTGTGCCTAAACATCCAGTAATAAATCCAAGTAGTAGGAAATGTGTGGAATATGAAGAACTAATACCATTCGATGATTTAATTTATGAAGCGATTAGAAATCATGAAATTATAAAAATAACTAATGAAGAAAATAAAGAGTTTGAAGATTTACTTTAAACTCTTTTTAGTATATATTTCTTTCTTTTTCTCATAATAAAAGTAGGTGATTATATGAAAGACGAAGAATACTACTATAAATGTGCTGATATTGAAAGTAAAAATGAATTAGAAAGAAAAAAATATGAGTATTTTAATGAATATGGTTATAACTTTGATTCTAATAAAAGAAAAGGTTATGATTTGGATAGATATGCAGAAAAATTAAAAAATAGTGTTCCCCATTTTGATATTAATGTTAAAAGATAGTTAGTTTAAATATTTTCGACTCTTTAAATACTGCCAAAGGTCTGGACAAATATCTTTAATATCTAAGTTAGTATTTTTAAGAGTAAAATTTAATATATCAAACATTTTATAAGAGTTATTTACATAACAAAGTTTTATTTTTGAAGATTCTATCCCATGATTAGAAAAAGTATGTAAATTCCATTTGTCCATTTTATTTGAGTTTAGATTTGAATATTTTAGGGAATAACCGCCTTTTATTAAAAAATCTTTATCATATTTTTTAGCTTTAATTTGATCAATATCATCAAAACTAAAATCTATATTTTCTTTAATGTCTATATTTAGTAAAATATATTTTTTTAGAAAATGATCAAAATATATAGAAGCAGCAATTTTATGAAAAAAATTAATTTCTGTCCATTTAAAATAAAGATTAATTAGGAGCTTAGAAAATTTATTTTTTCCTCTTAATTTAGTTCCTAAATTGAACATACCAGGAATAAATGGATATTTGCTACAAACATGAATCCAACAATCAAAAAGGATTAATAAGTTGTCTAATCCTTCTACAAAGAAAACTTTCTTAGTATCTTCTAAAGACTTTTAAAAATGTAAAGTAAAATTTATGTAGATATAACGTTAACTTAATGCTTTTTTTCTTTTTTTTTGTTATAATCTATAAAGAGGTGAAGAAAGATGAAAATATTAACAGTAAATGCTGGTAGTTCTTCTCTAAAATTTAATGTAATAGAATTGCCAGAAGAAAAAGAATTAATTAGTGGGTATTTTGAGAAAATTGGTATAGAAGGAAGTTTTTATAATATCAAAATAGATGGTAAAAAGACAGAACATGTTGTAGATATAAAAAACCATTTAGAGGCAGTAGAATGCTTAAAACAAGAATTATTTGATAATAATATAATTTCTTCTTTGGATGAATTATCAGGAGTAGGTCACAGACTTGTTCATGGCGGAGATAAATTTAAAGATAGTGTTTTAATAACTGATGAAGTAATTGAATGTTGTGAAGAATTTAATGATTTAGCACCACTTCATAATCCCGCAATGATTGCGTGTGTTAAAGCATTTAAAGAAGCAATGCCAAAAACTCCAATGGTAGCAGTATTTGACACATCATTCCATCAAACAATGGAAGAAAGAGAATTTTTATATTCTGTTCCTTATAATTGGTATAAAGAATTTGGTATTAGAAAATATGGTTTCCATGGAACTAGTCATAAATATATTACGAAGAAAATGCAAGAGTTACTTGGTAAAGATAATATTAATATTATTAATTGTCATATTGGTAGTGGCGGAAGTCTTTGCTGTATAAAAAATAGTAAAAGTATTGATACGACTATGGGCTTTAGTCCTAATGCTGGTATTATGATGGGAACTAGATGTGGAGATATTGATTACTCAATTATTCCATATTATATGTCTAAAAGTGGTAAGACTTTAAAAGAAGTGGATAATATTCTAAATAAAGAAAGTGGTTTATTAGGTATTTCCAAAAAATATTCTGACCATAGAGATATCGAAGAGGAAATGGCTAAAGGTGACCACCAAAGTATTTTAGCTAATGATATGTATGTTGATCGAATTGCAGCATATATAGCTAAATACTATGTTAAATTAAATGGGGAAGTAGATGCTTTAGTGTTTACAGCTGGTTTAGGTGAAAATGCCATTGATTTTAGGAAAGATATTTTAAAGAAATTAGAATGTATAGGTATTATTGTTGATGAAGAAGAAAACGATAAAATAGCAAGATTTAGGAGTATTCAAGAAGGTAAGATCTCTAGTGTAGATTCTAAAGTACCAATTTATGTAGTTCCAACTAATGAAGAGTTAATGATTGCTCTTGATACTTATAACATAATTAATAACTAAGAAAGGGAAGTTTTATATGTCTAGTATAATATGTAAACAGATTTATAAAAAGATTAAACAATATGACACAATAGTTATAGCTAGACATATTGGACCAGACCCTGATGCGATAGCTAGTCAAACAAGTTTGAAAGAGACGATTAAAAAGACATTTCCTAATAAAAACGTTTATGCTGTTGGAACGAATGTTTCGAAGTTTAAATTTTATGGTAATCTAGATAGATTGCCAGATAGTGATTTATCTCATGCTTTACTGATTACTTGTGATGTTCCAAATATTGAGCGAATAGATGGAGCTTTAATTAAAGATTTTAAGGAAGTTATAAAAATTGATCATCATCCTTTTGAAGAAAATTTTGGCGCATTAGAATGGATTGATGTCAGTGCTTCTAGTACTAGTCAGATGCTTTTGGAACTTATTTTTGATACAAAGTTAATATTAACAAAACATGTTGCTGAAAATTTATTTTTAGGCATAGTATCCGATAGTGATCGTTTTTTACTTTCCTACACTTCAAGTAAGACATTTTCTTTGATAAGTCAACTTATTGAAAAAACAAATATCGATATAGGAGAGTTATATCATAAACTATATGAAAGACCAATTTCCGAAGTTAAATTTCAAGGATACTTATCAGAAAACTTAACTATTACGGATAGTGGACTAGGCTATGTTAAAATTACAAGTGAAGTATTAAAAAAGTATAATGTTGATACAGCGACTCCTGCTAATATGATTAACAGTTTTAATTACATTAAAGAGATCTTAGTGTGGACATTTATTACTTATGATGAAAAAAATGCAATATATAAAGTTAATATTCGAAGCAAGGGTCCAATTATAAATGAGATTGCTAGTAAATATAATGGTGGTGGACATAAATTTGCTAGTGGAGTTAGAACTAGTAATGCAGAAATAATCGAGAATTTGTTAAAAGATTTAGATAATGTATGTAAGGAATATCAAGAAACTATTATTTAAGTAAAGTAATAGTTTTTTTATATAAAAATAAATATGCTAATTAAAACTTTTCTTCTATATTTTATTTTAAAATGAAAGTATCCAAAAAGTGCATAATAACTCAGTTGAAAAGTCCTTAATTATTTGTTATAATGATAACAAGCAAGGCCTTTATAAGATAATTAGAAAAGAGATGTTTATATGAGTAAAATAAAAATTTTTAGTTTGGGTGGACTTGATGAAAATGGAAAGAATTGTTACGTAGTAGATATTGATAATAGCTTATTTGTCTTTGATTGTGGACTCAAATTTGCTAATGAAAACTTATATGGAATAGATTATGTTATTCCTGACTTTGAGTTTTTAGTAAAAAATAAAAAAAGAATTAAAGGTGTATTTTTAACCCATGGCCATTATGAAAATATGGGTGCTATTGGTGATTTAATTAAAGCAATTCCTACTGTTAAAGTTTTTGCAACAAAGTTTACGAAATTTATTTTAGAAAATGAAGGAATTGATAGTAAAAAGATTACTATGATAACTGTTCATAAGAAAATAAATTTTCCAAATGATGTGAGTGTTTTTCCAATAAATGTTAATCATTCTGTACCTGATGCTGTAATGTTTGTCCTTAATACAAAAGATGGAGCAATCTGTTACACAGGAGATTTCCTAATCGACCCAACTATGCAAAAACAATATGCGATGGATTTAGGAAAAGTAGCTTATGTAGGGAAACAAAAAGTTTTAGCTTTATTATCAGAATCGATCTTTTCCGAAAAAATTGGGCATACTTCTCCAACTCATCGTTTAACTAGTCATTTTAAAAATATTTTAAACCATCATCAAGAAAGAGTACTATTTTTGTTACTTCCTAATCATCTATATACAATACAAGAAATATTTGATAGTGCCAAAAATTTACATCGTAAAATTGTTATTATGGGGAAGCTTTTACAAAATATAGTAAATTACTCTAAAAAAGAAGGGTATTTAGAATTTGATGAAAATATTTTAGGGGATTTAAGTGACTTAGATAATAAAAATAGTATTATTTTAGTTTCTGATAATAAAGAAAATCCTTATAATTCAATAAGTAAAATACTAAATGGTTATGATAAATTTATTAAATTAAAAGAAACAGATACCATTGTTTTTGCAGAACCTAGAGAAGATAGTAGTGAAAAAATCTTGGTTAAAATAGAAAATGAGTTAGCTATGTATGGGTGCTCTATTGAATCAATTCCAAAAACTTATAATATAACTCATCATGCGTCTAGTGAAGATTTGATGTTAATGATTAATTTATTAAATCCTAAATATTATATTCCTGTTAAAGGAGAATATCGTTATATGGTAGGAAATGCTAATCTTGCAAATAAATTAGGAATTGATAAAAACAATATAATTTTAAAACAAAATGGCGAAGTAATTGAATTAGTTGATGGACAACTTGTTAATAGTTCTTTCAAAGTAAAAGTAAATGATGTTTTAATTGATGGAAAAAGTAATGACGATGTGGGAGAATTAGTATTAAAAGACCGAGAAATGTTAAGTGAAAGTGGTATTGTTTTAATAAGTGCTACGATAAGTAAAAAAGAAAAAATTTTATTAGTTGGACCAGAAGTAACTACAAGAGGCTTTATCTATGTTAAAGATTCTTTAGAAATGATTGAAGAAATTAAAAAGATTTCTCTTAATGTTATTGAAAGAAATATTACTGATAAATATGTTGAATATAATAAAATTAAAAGTGAAATAAGAGAAGAACTAGGTAAATATTTATATCAAGAAACAGAATGTAAACCTATGATTATAGCAGTTGTTCAAGAAGTTTAATTAAATTATGTGCAACAAGGGAAAAAGCATTTTATAAGAGAATGAAAATAAAGAATATAGTCCAATAAAAGATATATTACTTATATTCTAGGTGAAATAATGGAGGTTATGGCACTATTTATGTAGGTATGGAACGAAAAATTATGATTGCAACATTTATTTAGAAAATTCTAAAGGATTTGATGAGAAATACTAGGTACAATTAAGCTTTTTCAGGTAATAAAAAATTTATAAAAAGAGTAACCCTAAGCTGAACTATTCCAAATCGAAGGCTATAATGAGAAAGCATTATTAGAAAGATTACTTAAATAGAAAATAGAAAATTTTTATAAAGACTAGATTGTAATCTAGTTTTTTAAATGATACAATATAAATAGAATAGGTGCTGGTTTTATGTTTGGAGAAATTATTAGTTTTTCTGATAATATAATTAAAGTTAAAAATTTGACTGCGAAACCAGAAAACAATATTTTAAATTATCATGTTGTTTTTTTCGAAAATGATCGTAAAATAGTTGGAGAAATAACAAGTATTACAAGTGACGATATTACCATTAATTTATTAGGGCAAATTAAAAATGAAGTTTTTTCTCTTGGTGTTATAAAAAAGCCATCATTCAAAACTAGTTGTCGTATTATTACAAAAAGAGAATTAGAATCATTATTAGGAAGTCAAGACTATGCTGCTTCAAATAATTTATTAATAGGAAATTCTAGTGTTTATGAAAATTACAAAGTTACAGTTGATATAAATGATTTTTTATCTCATCATTTTGCAGTGGTTGGAAATTCTGGAAGCGGAAAATCTTGTTGTATTGCAAGCATTATTCAAAATATTTTTTCTTATAATGATGATAAATTACCTGTTAATGCTCATATAATTATTTTTGATACTTATGGAGAATATAACAATTCTTTAAACGATTTAGATAAAATTCCTAATATTTGTTTCAAAAACTATACTACTTGTATAAAAAATGCTAATGATAGCATTATTAAAATACCTTCTTATTTTTTAGGAGTAGATGAAATAGCAATATTATTAAATGCTAATAATCCTCGAGAGATTCCTATTATCGAGAACGCTTTAAAACTTTGTTATATTTTTACAAGTAAAGAAGGAGAAGTTGTTAAATATAAAAATGATATTATTGCTAAAACTCTTTTAGATATTTTAACTTGTGGAAAAAATGGAACTCAAATAAGAGATCAAGTTATAGCTCTTTTAACACAATTTAATACGGATAGTTTAAATTTAAATACAGTTATAGAACAACCAGGCTATAATAGAACTTTAAAGCAATGTTTAAATATTGATAATCAAGGAAAAATAAATAATGTTAGTTTAATAATAGATTTATTAGAAAAATTTTCAAAAATTAATATTGAGCAAATAGAGATAAAAAAAGATTTTTATTATACATTAGATGATTTATACTATGCTTTAGAATTTGCTTTAATGAGTGAGGGAATATTTAATTCTTCTTTAATATATGATAATGCTAATAATCTTAAATTAAGATTACATGCTATTATAAATAGTGACAACAAAAAGTTTTTTGAAGTAAAAAGTTTTGTGACTAAAGAACAATATATAAAAAGTTTATTCAGTAAAAATGGTGAAAAAGCTCAAATTATTAATCTAGAATTAAGTGGATTAGATGATAGATTTGCAACTATTATAACTAAATTGTTAGCTAAAATTTTCTTGGATTTTACTACTAGCTTAGAAAAAAGAACAAGTTTTCCGATCCATATAATTATTGAAGAAGCTCATCGTTATATTAAAAAAGATAATGATGCTTCCTTAATCGGCTATAATATTTTTGATAGGATAGCTAAAGAAGGACGAAAATTTGGCCTTCTTTTAGGGGTAATAACTCAAAGACCTAGTGAGTTATCAGAAACAGTTTTAAGTCAGTGTTCTAATTTTATAGTTTTTAAAACATTTTATCCTAAAGATTTAGAAATAATAAGTGCAATATCTTCGAATATGACTTTTGAAATAATTGAAAAAATAAAAACATTAGCACCAGGAAATGCAATTATATTTGGTGGAGCTTTTAAAATATTAAGTCTTATAGAGTTTATTTTGCCTAAATCACTTCCTGAAAGTAGTAACGTAAATATTAGTGAGACTTGGTATAGTAAGGAGAGTAGTTATGAATAAAAAAGGATTTACTTTAGTAGAGTTACTAGGAACGATGGTAATACTTGGAATAATAATAGCATTAGCTTCTGGAGTATACACAAGAGTGTATGAAAATCAAAAAGAACATACATATCAAAATAAGGTATCAACGATTGAAGTAGCAGCAGAGAAGTGGGCAGAAGAGACAAATTTATCTAGAACAACAACAATTACAGTTAAAAGACTTGTTGCAGAATCATTTTATCAAGCTGATGAATATGATGAAGATGCTTCTATAATGGTCGTAAATGATCCAAGAGATGATACATCATTGTTGTGTAATACAATTGATGTTGTAATTGAAGATGGAGTGGTAAAAGCGAATTTTACAGGAGAAAAAGATTGTAATTTAAGTGATAAAGAAGAAGAAAGAGCCAAAGTAAAAATTGCTGCATATGAATATGATTTAGTGACTAAGAAAGTCTTAAGGGCATTAAAAGATCGAGACGAAATAAATACATTACTTCCTTGGACAAGGTATGCAGTTTTATTAGTAGTAGAACCAACAGAAGAAGGTTATAAAGACTATACAAGAGTAATTTATACAAATGGAGCCTATAGTGAAACAAAAGAAGTTGAAGAATATAATAAAATAAGTATAAATGATATTAAAAAAGAAAATATTGATCCTACTAATTATGCTAATACTTACTTAGTAGATACAGAGGTACTTTTAAATACGGAATATAATATAGCTATAGATTTACCTAAAACTAGTGAAAACGATAAAATATATGGTTTAAAAAGTAATGATGTAACAGTACGAATCGATAAAGAAGCACCTAGTATAACAACTCTTGTTGATGGTAGCTATACGACAAGTTCCAAAAAGAATGTAACAATAAAAGGTAGCGATGGATCTGGATCAGGTTTAAAAACATTTTATGTTACGACATCTCCTAATGGATATAAAGAAGGCGAATTAATGAATGATCCTTCAAATCCTTTAATAGATAATATTTTAGAAATCGAGTTAGGTCTTGGAACTTATTATGTTTATGCCGAAGATAATGTGGGAAATATTAATGATAATAATAATGGTAAAGGACCAGAAAAAATAGAGATAATAAATATTGATGATACGGTACCAAGTTGTGTAATAAGTGTAACAGGAGGATCAATGCAAGATCCAAGTTCAGGATGGTATACAACAAATGTAGAATTAACATTTAGGACATCAGTTGCAGGAGCGACAGGATATAATTATTATTTTGGAACAAGTAGTAGTCCAGTTTATAGTGGGGGAATATATAGTGGGTATGTCAAAGAAAAAGAAAGTATAACAAAAACATATATAGTAACAAGTAATGGAACACAACAATACTATGGATATATCAAGACACCTTTAGGAGTAACAGCAAAGTGTGATACAACAGGAATAAATGGGGGAAAAGGATTACGAATCGATAAAGATCCACCAAGAATAAGTGCGAAGGAAGATCCAAAGACTTTAGGAGATGAAGATTATAAATTTGTAGATAATATAACTGCTATATGTGGAGTATCAGGATTAAAAACAGTAGTATGTGTACCACCAGAAAGTAAAAAGACAGGAGTATATGATGTAAGTTGTACAGCGACATGTAACAATGGCCTTAGTGCTTCAACATCTTTTAAAGCAATGCATAGTTATGATGCACCATATAAACAGACTGTAAAAACAGGAGAAAAAACAGTCAATTATAGATGTTCTTTTACTGATGAATGTTGGGAGACTTCTTTTCCTAATCCAGATGCTGGTTGTTCTAGTGCAGCAACAAAGTGTAAAATGACTGGTGATTCTTGTCCAAGCGATGGTCGTGAACAGTGGAAATGGTATTGCTGTACTGACCCTGATATATGCCCTGGTGGTAATAATCACTGCTCAGGCGATTATGGTGGATGTGGAGATGATTGCTGTAAATCAGCTAAAGAAGTAACTTATGGTTGCCCAAAGTGGAGTGGAACTTTAGATGGAGTTTCTTATACAGGTATTAGCGCTTCAAAAAGTTCTAGTTCTAAAAATGGTACATGTTATTACTGTCCAAAAGGTGGAACATTTAATTCATCAGATAAAAAATGTCATTTTTAAAAATTTGAGGAGGTATTTTTATGCAACAGATAGAAACATTATATGAAGAGGATAATAAACAAAGAAAGAAAAAAAATAATAAAGAATTTATATTGATATTTCTAGTGATATTAATTATAACAATTACTTGTACAGTGGGATTGTTAAAAATAAATAGCAAAAATGAAGAAACTCCTAAATTAGAAGAAAAAGATAACTATTCTTCTGAAGAAAAGAAAAAAAATGTTGATGAAATTGAAGAACAACTAGAGAAAAGAAATTATACTTTTAAGAAATATTCTTGTAAAAAAGATGGTGGTTTTGATATTTTGAATAATAATATAAACATAACAAAACAGTATCGCTATGAATTTTCATTTAATGAGGGTGTGGATGATACAGTAAGTATAGGTTATTATTATGTAGACTATATATTTAATAATTTAAGTGATTATAATAATACAGTTGCTTTGCCAGTTATTTTTGAAAATAAATTTTATGAGAATCAAGAAAATAAAAATATTTTAACTAAAACACAAATGTATTATAATATAGTAGAATATCCCGATATGAAAAATGGTGATTTTCCTGCTTACTTAAAATATTTAGAAAATAATAAATTTAATTGTACATTAATAGAAAAAGAACAAGTAATTAATAATTATGATGAATATTATGATTCAATGGAGTATAAGAAAGATTAATTCTTTTTTAAAAATTTTATTAAATAATCAAATTATTACATTCAAAAAAAACATAATTGCAATGAATTTCAATTATGTTTTTTATAATTTATTTTCACAATTATTCTATTTATTGTAAGAAATCAAGAAAAAATCAAAAAAATTTTCTCTTAAAAAAGAGGAATGAAGGTTGATAGTTTAGTAATAAGAGTGAAAGGAGGAAAAATCTATGCCAGCTAAAGATAACTCAAAAGAACCTACGTTTCTAAATTTAACTAAAGATATTGTTTTTAAAACTATGTGGTATCAAGGTGATAAAGATTTTATAAAGTATTTAGAGAAAATGGTCGAATATACTTTAGGTCATCCAATAGGAAAGTATACTCTAGGACTAAATGAACAAGGAATACTTAGTTATAGTGATTAGCTACGAAAGTTGATATTTTACTTGTAAGTGTTGATAAGACTTATAAAATAGATGTCGAGATGAACCGTATTGATAAGGAAAGAACTAGTAAAGAGCGAATAAAGTCTGGAGATAATAAAAGTGATGTTTGTTTATCTAATTTTGTTGCTAATTTTTATAATGATTTAGAAGAGAAGGCATATAAAGAAAAAATTAGTGTTGAATAAATAAACTTTATAGTGTTAATTCTCACTTATTATATTTACCAAGACTAAGAAATTTGTGTTATAATCAAAAAGAAGAAACCTATAAAGAACTTTGCTTTGTTACTGTGTAATAGTTGTGAAGAGATAGATAAATTAGCACAAGACAACAAACAACGAGAAGCAGTAGTAAGTTTTGTCAAAAGTATTGGTATGTCTATAAAAGAAGTAAAAAATATCTTAGAAATAAATTAAAACAAAATTTTTGAAAAATTATTATAAAATTAGAAAATAAGAAAGAATAGTTTCATCGCTAATTTAAATAATCGCAATACTAACCATAAGAAAAAGTTTATAACTTTTTTAGTTTAAAAATCTAATTATAGAACAAACTATAATTAGAGATGATTCTTATGAAAAAAATAAGCTTTTATATTTTCTTTTTATCTTTATTTATATTATTTCCACTTATAAGTAATGCAGCATCTTTAGAATTGATTGCTACAACAAATAATATAGAGCCTTCTAAAAATGTTGTCATAACAGTAAATGCTAAGGATTTTTCAACTAAATTCGGGTCTATTCATTTTGATTTAAAATATGATGCAAGTAAATTCAATTTTGTAAGTTCTAAAGCTCTACAAGGTAACTTGACAGAAGAAAAAACAAATGGGATAGTAAGTATTACTATTGATTCAGAAAATGCAATGGATAATGGAAAACTATATCAAATTACTTTGATATCTAATAGTACAGCAACAACTGGAAACTCAATTATAACTATTGATTCAACTAATGATTGTCTTGATCAAAACTTAACAATAATTAGTGTTACAGGGAGTACTTTAACATTAAATCATTTTTTATCGAGTGCTGTAGATACTTTAAGCAATTTAACAGTATCAAATTGTGAATTAAGTCCAAAATTTAATCCTGAAACATTAAATTATGCTTGTAAGGAAACAACATTAGATAAAGTTACAGTAACAGGGAGTGTAACCGACTCGAAAGCCAAAGTAATTGGTTTAGGCGTCAATAAATTAGAGTATGGTAATAATAATATTTCTGTTATAGTTGTTGCTGAAAATGGTAATAAGAAAAAATATAATATAAATATAATAAGAAAAGATATTCGTAATGATAATAATTCATTGTCTAATTTAGAAGTATTAGGATATAACATAAATTTTAATCCTGATATTTTAGAATATAATTTAATTGTATCTAAAGACATAGAAAAAATTACTGTTAATGGAAATGCCAAAGAAAGTACAAGTATCATAAAAGGTCTTGGAGAATTAGAACTAAAAAATGATGAAAATACTTTTTTTATTACTGTTCAAGCTGAAAATGGCAGTACTATATCATATCGATTAAATGTTTTAAAAAAAGAAGAAGATAGTATATCTAGTACTTTACTATCCTCTTTGGCATTTAATAATATTCCAATCAAGCTAACAGAAAAGAAAACTTATTTAATTGGTGTAGCTTCAAACGTTGAATCTTTAGATTTAAAATATGAGACAAGTTCTAATGGTGCCCAGAGTGAAGTGGTAGGTAATAATAATTTAAAAGAAGGGATTAATGTAGTTAAAATTATTATCAAAGCACCAAATATTGAAGATACTACTTATACTTTATTAGTTTATAAAGAAAGTGCTATAAAAACTTTTGATGATTTTAAAGAAATAAAGGATATAGATGCATCTTATTTTTATAATAGTAAAAGCTACATTGATAATAAAATACCCAAAAGTTTTTTAGATTTGTTTTTAAATAGTTCTTCTTACTTTAAATATAATATAGTTAATGAATGTGGTGGTTTATTAACTAGTTTTAAGTTTACTAAAGATAGCTTAACAAATGAGGATTTAGAGATAATATTTTCTAAAACAAATGCTAAATATTTAACTTATTCTTCAAATATCCCTAAAAATGTTTTAATTACATTATATTTAGATACAACTAAAGATATAAAAATATATAATTTTAATAATGGAACATATAATTTAATAGATACTATTACTCCAAAAGATGGTTATATTGAATTTGTTTCTAATGGTAGTGATAATTATGTCTTTAGTGAAGAAAATTTATTTAATGAATTTGAAAAAAAGGAATTAACCGCTATTAGAATAGTAATTATCTTTATTGCTGGAATTGTAATAGGGATAATTTTATATTATTATTTTGGCAATTACTATAGGAAAAAAATAAATTTAGAGTTTATAAAGTTATAAATATTTGAGTTTCTGTAAAATTCTTTCAAAAAAGAAAAAACGAAAAAGTTATCAATACTTTTTTAGTTTTTTAACTAAAAACAATGTATGGAGATGTTTCCTTATGAATTATTTTACATCAAATATAAACGAAATGAAACGAGAAATTGTCAAATTTTCAAGAATTATGTCAAATGAGTTTAAAAAAACAGATAAAAAGTTTATTTGTGACAGGATTTATGGTCTAGGTGCTTAAAGATATAAAATTAAATAATACAATAAAAAGACTATGCTTATCATTTAGAATCGTTTGATAAACAATAAATCATAAATAAAAATAAATATAGCTATATAAAAACAATGTTACCTAATAAAGTAATATCCATATTTGATGATAACGATATAACAAAAATATATGGTAAAAAATTTGAAGACTTAGATACAATAAGAGTTGCAAGTGCTATAAACGACACATATGTACTAGGATATCATATATGTAATGCAGTAGTATTGTCTAAAAATACAAAACAACCAATACCAGTATATAACAAGGTATATTTTTGTAAAAGCAAAGGATGGTTAGTATAAGTTTATAGCCACTTCTTCCGTTTTAACATTTGTCCATGGTTTTGTGTCTATAAACTTATACTAACACCAATATAATTATGAAGATATGAGAGTAAGAACTCTAAAAGCACTAAATAATTTAACGAATATATTTGAATTATTAACAGTATTAATAATAAAATAACAGATGAAATGAATAACAGATTAATAAGTATAAAGATATTAGAGGAAAGCAAGGCATTACGTTAGAATTTAGGAGTAAGAATAACACAATTTGCTATTGGAATAAATAATATGCTTCATCGACCCAAAAAGGAATAAAAAATTATTTTAAGAAAAAGATAAAAAAAGAATTACTAGGGGTATAATTAAGTTTAAAATTATAGACAGAAAGTATACAGTAAAATATTTTTCTAAAAATTGATAAAAAAATTAATTAAGTTTTTGAGTGGAATAAATTATAAATTTCACTTATTTTATTTACATGTAAAATAAAATATTGAATTTATATTGGTAAAATTAAAAATACGGAAACTCAAATATAAATAATCTAGCAATTTATCATAATTAATGTTATAATACTTTTAGTAGGGAGTAAGGAATTAATGAGGGGACAAATTGTTAATTATGTAAAGCAACATCAAAAGTTAGTAATTGTTGCTCTAATAGCAATAATTGTGATAATCGTTTCTTTAATTATAACTATTAATTTAACTACTGAAAAAGATAAAAAACAAGAAACTAATGAAATAGTTCTAAGTATTTATTAAAAGAATTAGGAAGTAAATTCTATGAACAATTTTTTTATGCTCAAGCTAGTAAAAATAGTGATGCAAGAAAAAAGTTTGTTGAAAAGTATAAAGAAACAGGAGTTACAACTACATTAGATAATATAAGTAAATCTGTTAGTGGTATAGATGAAAAAATAAGCGAATTTAAAAATAATATTACTAATGAAGATTGTGACAAAGAAAAAACGCTTGTTAAAATAATCCCAAAAGAGCATTATGGTGTAAAGGATTATGAATTAGAAACTTTCTTAGAGTGAGGTTTTGACGAGGTTATAAAATATGTTGTAATCAAGTTAAAAAAATGTAAATTTGTGAGACTGCTGAAAAAGTATACAAAGATTACTATAAAGTAGTCTTTTGTTTTTGTATAATATAGACAGCATAAAAGTGGTGATGATATGTTAAAGCAAAATAAGCAATTAGAGATGAGCTTTAGTAAACATAAAGAATTATATGATTTGTTGATAGAAGAAAAAAATTTTTGGAAAAAACTAAATGATATGGTTGATTTTTCATTTGTGATAGATTTGCTAAAAGACAAATATTCAACAAATATGGGAAGAATAGTATAAGATGTAGTAAGAATGTTTAAATATTTTTTAGAATATGAACTAGAAGAAACAAGTATAATAGTTCTAAGTCTACTAACTGTTTTAAAATATAGGGAAATGTATAGTAATATCATAGCTTTTTTTCAAAAATCAAAAAATCAACAAATTTAAATGATTAATTCCATTTGTTGATTTTATTTTAACATCTTTTCAGCAGCCTCATAAATTAGGTCTTTCATTTTTAGAGTCCTTTTTATAGGTTAAATTTTAGTTTTCTATGTCTATTTTTATATTATAACTTCAATAAATATATCAATATTTTTTTTTACACTTTTTTGTGGAAATGCTAAAATAAAAAAATAAAATACATTGAATAATAAAAAATGTAATTTAGAGTACCACATTTTCGTTCTCAATAAAAAACTCTAAATAATATTTATATACTTTATTTTTTCTTAATACTAGTTAAGGAGAAACCATCATCAGTTTTCGTTGAAGTTACAACATATTTTTTAAAATCATCACTATGTTTTTTAATTGTATCAACATTTTCATTTTCAACGATATTATTGTTTTCATCAACAGTATATAAATCATTAGAATTTATTTCAAAGACTAAATCTTTTTGTTCTTTGTCTTTATAATATTTTATATTTACAGTTTCATCTTCGTTTTCTGTATATGTAGAATAAGCTACAATTATCGTTGTTTTAACTGTATTTTTTGTAGATGTTGAAGTTATTGGCTCAATTACAATAGAGGAATTAAAATCATCTAATTTATCTTCGTAATCTTTGTAAGATTCAGATGGATAAATAATATAAGCATCATTATCACTATCATAATCAAAATTGTAGATAAAACCTTCAGACGCTTTTATTGACTTATGTTCCCAATCAATATTAAAAACTTTTTTTATATAATCTTTAACAACTGAACCTTTTACTAAAATATATGTTTCATAATTAGCTAATTTTTCACTATCAATATTTATTTCTTCGTTTTCATTTTCTGTTTCCATATTATAGATATTAACAGCTGTAGCAAGTAAATTTTCATCTTTAAGTTTTTTAAACTTTAGGTTAGACGATTCAAATAATTTTTCAGTACCAAAGTAATCTGTATTATAACCACTAGATAAATACAATAAATTATCAACAATATTTTTTTCAACTTCCTCATAATAATCTTTAAATTTATCTTTATTCCCTTTATTTATCAGCATTATCCCTAAAAATACTAATAATAAAACGACAACTCCTCCAATTAATAAAAAACTCTTTTTTCTTCCCATTTTATCTCCTACTTTCTTATTTGATTATTTTACCATATTATGCTAAAATAATCTACAATTTATTTTGAAAGGGTTTTACTTATGAAAATAGTAACAATTAATTAATAGTGAAAAAGAAGTTTTAAAAGAACTTATTGAAATAGATAATAAAGTATGTCATACTAATTTTTGTTTAGAAGATTTAGGGAAAAAAGAAAAGTTAGAAATAAAAATTTTAGGTGATACCTTATTTATTACAGAAGGAGAACCAAGCATTACAATTTCTATTTTAGATGAGCTTTTAAAAAGTCCCAATAATACGTATTATTTATTCATTAATCAGATGTATTTAGCTTTAAATAAATGGTTAATTGCAAGATTTGTAAAGCTTACAAGTATTAAAATACAAAAGACATGATCTTTTTATACTACCCATCGGAGAACTCGCTTTAGTAGAACAAGTAAAAGAAGATTTTTCATAAAATTTCTAATTTATTATCTTTTCAAGATTAAGAAATTTATGTTAAAATCAAAGAAAAGAAACTGTCAAAGGAATATAGAAATTGAGGAGATATTAATGTTAGAAAAAATTCAAAAGAATATGAAAATACATAATAAGTTACTTAGTGATTATGCTTGTTCAGATAGTGAAGCGATACGATTTGGCGAAGAAAATGATATTGATATAAGAACTCCGTTTTTTCGCGATATTGATAGAATAATTTATTCTTTGTCTTATAATAGATATTCTGATAAAACGCAAGTTTTTAGTCAAAATGATAATGATCATATCTGTAAGAGAATGATTCATGTTCAACTTGTTAGTAAAGTGGCAAGAACAATTGGAAGAGCACTAAATTTAAATGAAGATTTAATTGAAGCAGCAGCTTTAGGACATGATTTAGGGCACGTTCCATTTGGTCATGTTGGAGAAAGCATTTTAAATAAGATTTCTTTAGAACATAATGAAGGATATTTTAATCATAATGTCCAAAGTGTTAGAATTTTAACTGATTTAGAAGAAAATGGCAGTGGTAGAAATATTACTCTTCAAGTACTTGATGGAATATTATGTCATAACGGGGAACTTGCTTTAAAGAAATATCAACCAGTAAAAAAGACAAAAGAAATATTTTTAGAGCAATATATAAATACTTATCATGATAATAAGGCGATTAAAAAATTAGTGCCAATGACTTTAGAGGGGTGTGTAGTAAGAATTAGTGATATTATCGCCTATATTGGAAAAGATATTGAGGATGCTATCACTTTAGGTGTTATAAGTATTAATGATTTACCCCAAAATATTAAAGAAGTATTAGGTGTTAATAATAAAAGTACAGTTAATACTTTAATTATGGATGTTATTAATAACAGTATTTCAAAAAACTATATTTGTATGAGTGATAGAGTATTTAATGCATTAATAGAATTAAAAGAATTTAATTACAAAAATATTTATTTAAAAGCTAATAGTGAAGAACAAGCTGCAAATTATGAAAAAATGTTTAGGACAATCTTTACAAGTTCTTTAAATGCTTTAAAAAACAATAATAGAGAAGCAAATATCTTTAAGATATACTTAAATAATATGAGTGAAAATTACAAAAATAATAATACTTTTGAACGAATAGTTATTGACTATATTGCAGGTATGACAGATGATTTTTTAATAAATGAGTATAACAAAATAAAAGAAAATTAAGAAGTTAATAAAGAATCATAGGAATTAAATAAGTGTCATACCCAGAAAAAAAGAGGAAAATAATTTAAAACACAAAAATAGATAGAAAAACTGTTT
>CAOJBM010000024.1 GCA_948329525.1 uncultured Mycoplasmatota bacterium | reverse complement strand
ATTTAAAGCAATTGAAAAACACATAAGTTTTATAAACTCATGCGTTTATCCTGACTTTTTGAAAATACTAGTAGTCTTTCAGAGTATATAATTTCTTTAATTAAAGAAAAACATTTAACTGATCCAAAATTAATTGCTAGATGTGCTTATATGGAATTATCTAAGTATTTATATTATGATATATCTGTAACTAGAACGATGGATTTAAGTATAAAAAAATAATGGTTGAAACACCAATAAATGCTAAAAATGCCAAAATATTTTCTTATGTTGTATGTACCCATTGGCTTGAATTGTATACATATATATTGCAAAATTTTGGAATAAATGTAAAAAAAATGCAACGTAATAATGAAAATCATGTGTGGGGAAGAAATAGAGTTAAATAATGATTTCATCATTATCCTTGATGCTACTGACTATATAGTCAGTTCAATTGACTTAAGTAATGCTAAATCAATAAGTCCAACTACAGGATTTTTAATACTACCTTCGAAATATTCTGGATTAAAATTTCAAGAAGTATACACTAATAAAGATTACAAGAGTACATTAGATGAAATAAAGAAATACTACGATGAAAATAGAGATTTAGATATTTCTTTAGGATATATTGATAGTTATTTTTATCCTGTAGAAAGAATACTAAATGAAAATGAATTATTTAAAAGATGTAATGAAGTAATTAAAAATTCTGAAGAAGCGAGTGAATTTATTAGAAAAGTTCAAAAGTTTTTTTATAGTTTGCATATTCCAAATAATATGGATGGTTATGAAGTATTTTCTTATTATCATATGTTTATAATAAAATTACCAGTAAACATAAGAGGAAATATTTCAATGAAAACATTATTTGCATATACTTTTGAATATAAACAAAAAGGTTAAAAAGAAAATATCTTCGTACTGATAAAGAATATTCAAAATATTTAAAAAATTTAGTTTATGGTAGGTATTAAATATTTAAGTGATAATGAAAGTAATGAATTGTTTTTAAATGTTCAAAATGGAACGATTAGCAATGAAGAACTTATAAAAGTTGTTTTAGAACAAGAATTAAAAGTTGCCGAAATAAATAAAAGACTTAATCCTTATTATGCAGTAAATGAACTCATTATATATAATCCGTTTAGAGATGAAAACTCGGATTTATATCAACTTTATGAACCAGCAGTTGGAAAAAATATTTTGAAAGTTTAGAAGAAGAAACAGAATATAAAAAACTAAATAAAATATTATTATAACTTTATTTCATTACTTCTTTTGCTGCATTTAAGTAAGCCCTAGTTAAGCCACCAGAACCAAGTTTAATTCCACCAAAGTATCTTACAACAGCTATTAAAACATTATCTAAATTATTTATCTCAATCATATTAAAAATAGGAGTCCCTGCTGTATTAGTTGGCTCTTTATCATCGCTTTTTGAAGCTGTATTAGAACACTTATAAGCATAAGGAATATGACGAGCTTTCTTATGCTCTTTTTTTAAATTCTCTAATATAATTTTCGTTTCTTCAACACTTTCAATCTCATAATAATAAGCAATAAATTTTGATTTTTTAATTTCATAAGTAAATTTATTAATTAATTTCATAAATAACACCTTTAATACATTGTAACATATTTTCTAAATTTATAAATAATGATATAATTTTAGAAGTAAACGAGGTGGGAAGATGTATAATATTTTATTTGTCTGTTATGGGAATATCTGTCGCAGTCCCATGGCCGAAATGATTTTCAAAAATATGATTTATAAAAACAATAAACGATATTTAATATCTTGTGCATCACGGGCTACTAGTATGGAAGAAATAGGGAATAATATTTATCCTAAAGCAAAAAGAAAGTTAGAAGAAAAAGGTATTCCACTTGAAGCACATATCGCAAGACAGTTTAAAAAAGAAGATTACGATAAATACGACTATATCATTATCTTTGAAAAGAGAAATAAAAGAGATTTATTAAGAATAATTGAAAGTGATGATGATAATAAAATACATCTTTTATGCGAATTTGATAATCATATTAAAGAAATAGATGATCCATGGTATACAGATAACTTTGAGAAAGCATTCAAAGATATTTATAAAGGATGTACATCTTTATATAACTTTATTTTAGAGCAAGGAGTTAAACATGAACAAGATAATTAAAGAGAAACTAGCTTTAGTACCTAATTTACCTGGAAGTTATCAAATGCTTAATAAAGATGGTGTTATTATCTATGTTGGTAAAGCTAAAAACTTACATAAAAGAGTATCTTCTTACTTTAATCGAACTCATACAGGTAAAACAGCAAAGATGGTTAGTTTAATTGAAGATTTTAACTATATTGTAGCGAACTCCGAACTAGAAGCTTTTATAATGGAAATTAACTTAATAAAAAAATATAACCCAAAATATAATATTATGCTAACTGATGATAAAAGCTATCCTTATATTGAATATATTTCTCGTCCTTATCCGCGACTTAAAGTATCAAGATATTTAAATATTAAGAAAAAAGAGCATAAAAAATTATTTGGTCCTTACCCAAATGCTTATGCAGCAAGAAGAATCGTCAGCCTTATTAATCGAATATATCCCTTAAAGAAGTGTGAAGGACTACCTAAAAATGTTTGTTTATATTACCATATTGGTGAGTGTTTAGGATATTGTACAAAAAAGATTTCCGAAGATAAAATCAATGCTATGGAAACAGAAATATTATCTTTCTTACGTGGTAATGACACTATTATAAAAGATAAGATTATGGAAAAAATTGCCTTTTATAGTCAAAATCTTAACTATGAAATGGCATTAGAACTAAAGAAAGAACTTGAATATATCAATATTATTATGGCAAAACAAAAAGTTGAACTTCATGACTTTGTTAATCGTGATGTCATCAATTATTACTTTGATAAAGGCTATATCGCTATTGAAATCTTTTATATTCGAAATGGTAAACTTTTAGGTAGTAAATCAGACATTTTCCCAATAACAGGGGAAGAGGGTGAAGAACTAGAACTTTATATAACTAAATTTTATCAAAAACATGAACTACCAAAAGAAGTTTTAGCGCCAGATACTATTAATAAAGAACTTTTAAATGGAGTCTTAGAAACTAGTTTTATTACTCCTTTAAAGGGACCAAAAAAATCCCTACTAGATATGGCTTATATGAATGCTAAATTAACTTTTGAAAGAGAACATGAACTTATATTGAAAGATGAAAAGAGAACGATGGGAGCTAATGAAGAATTACGAAAAATACTAGGACTTGAGGAGTTAGTTCGAATCGATATCTTTGATAATTCAAATCTTTTTGGTAATTTTGCTGTATCTGGTATGGTTGTCTATATTAATGGTAAGCCTTGTAAAAGTGAGTATCGGAAATATAAAGTAAGTGTCGAGGTAAATGACGATTATAATACTATGAAAGAAATTATTTATAGGAGGTATTACAGAGCTTTAATAGAGAAGAGTAATTTACCAGAACTAATTATCGTTGATGGGGGAGAATTACAAATAACGGCAGCAAAAGATGTTTTAGAAAGTTTAAATTTACCAATTAAAGTAGTGGGGTTAAAGAAAAATGATAAACACCGAACTAATGACTTGGTTGATTCTAATTTAGAAACGATTAGTATAGATAGAACTAGTGACTTATTTCATTATTTAACGAGAATGCAAGATGAAGTCCATCGCTATACAATTAATTACCACAGGACTTTAAGAAGTAAGAATAGCATAGCGAGTATTTTAGATGATATTGAAGGAATTGGACCTAAAAGAAAAAAAGAATTAATTAAGAAGTATGGTAGTTTAAATAAAATAAAGGAAGCAAGTATTGAAGATTTAGAAAAGTACCTTCCTTTGAATGTAGCTAAAAACTTAAAAGAATATTTAGATATTGCTTTAAAAAAGTAAAAAATATATTATAATTAAAAAGGTGGTAGAAGTGCGAAAACAGATTAGTTTAAATAATTTAGATATAGATAAGAAAGAACAAGTTTTTTTAAGTTTCTTAAGTCCAGAAGCTATTTATTTAAGTAGTCAAGAAAATTTACCTTTAAATAAAAGAATTTTTAAAAACGAAGAAATTTCTCCTAATACTTATTCTTCTATTTCTGGGTTAATCACAAGTGTTTATAATGATAAAATAGTAATAACTAATGATTTTAAGGAAGAAGAATTAAGTAATGATAAAAAGAAGTTTATTTTAGATAAAATTAGCCAAAAAGAAATAATTACAAATTTGAAAAAGAATAATATTAAAACTCTTAATGATAAATTACTTGCTAATTTGCTAGAAGAACAAAAAGAAGTTTTAATTATCAAATGCTTTGATGAAGAAGTTGGATTAGTTAATGCGCCATATATTTTGAGTAAATATACTGAAAAATTGTTATCACTTATAGATAAAATATATAGTTTATTTTGTTTTAAAAAAGTTGTTCTTTTATTTAAAGCAAAAGATAATAATATTATAAAAAAATGCCAGGAAAATATTGGAACATATCCTAATATAAGGACAAGATTAATTAATAATTATTATCCTTTAACAAATGAGTTTATTAATTCTTTAGTCTTTTTAAATGATACTAATAATGATAGTTTAATTTTGTCTATTTATGATATTTTAGAAATTTACTATTCTTTAAAAAATAGTTTATATGCTAAGCCAAAAGTTATTACAATATCAGGTAATGTACTTGATAAAACTTATCTTATTGAAACTAAAATAGGTGTAAAAATAACAGAAATACTAGATAACATAAGAGAAATAAAAGATATGATAAATATTGATTGTCATTATTTTTTGAATAGTTATTTCAAGATTAAAAGATTAGATAATCTTGAAGATTTAATTGTGACAAATGATTTTAAAGGGATTTTTTTTAATAAAAAAGTTAATGAGGAACCTTGTATTAATTGTGGTAAATGTTATAATGTATGTCCTGTTTATATAAATCCCAAGAATATTAATGATAAGTGTATTAAATGTGGTTTGTGCTCATATTATTGCCCATCTAATATTTCTTTATTAGAGAAAAAAGGAAGTGATGAACATGTTTAGTAAGAAAAACAATAAAGAATTAAATCTTGATTACTTAATAGTTTTATTTCCTTTAGTAATATATGGTTTTTATAAGAATTATTTTATTGTTTATAATCGAGGATTAATAACACTTATTGATATTGTTAAACAGATAATTATTTTTCTTTTAGTAGTTGCAATTGCTATTCTAATTCCTTTATTAGTAAATGTTTTACAAAATAGGAAATGGTATGATGGAATACTTAAAGATTACACACTACCTTTAGCTATTATCTTCTTTCTAATAATGCCTGTTAAATATAATAAGTTAGTTTTTTTAATAATTTTAGCCGTTTTTGTTTGTTTAAATAACTTTTTAAAAGTAAATAAGTTTCCTTTTAATCGAATTGCAATACTTCAAGTGCTAACTTTACTTATTTTGAGGCAAATTGGTGGTATAGCTTATGAAAGTGTTTATGAAAGTACAAAAGAATTATCATTTACATTGTTTGATTCTTTCTTTGGACGAAGTGTAATGAATTTTGGTACAACAAATATATTTTTAATATTATGTGGCTTTGCTTATTTAACTTATCGTGGTTACTATAAAAAAGAAATACCCCTAATTATAACTTTAACTTATTTAGTAAGTGGAACAGGTATTAATCTAATGCTTCACAAAGATTTATTTGTGATATTTAGAACACTTATTACAACTAATATTTTATTTAGTACAATATTTGTGGCAACAATTCCTTTTTATAGTCCTTATACAAAAGAGGGAACTATTATTTATAGTATTTTAATTGGATTATTTACGAGTATTTTTAGCATTTATTTTTCCCTTAATGAAGCAATCTTTGTTATAATATTTATTGTTTCATTATTAAATCCACTATTAGATAAAGTAGTTTTAAAAATAAAGGAGGATAGAAATAGTGAAAACAAGTGATTTTGATTATGAATTACCTTTAAGTTTAATTGCTCAAACTCCTTTAGAAAAAAGAGATGATTCTAAGCTTTTAGTTTTAGATAAAGATACTAGTAAAATAGAACACACGAAATTTTCTGATATTACTAATTATTTAAAAAAAGGGGATATCTTAGTTTTAAATGATACCAAAGTAATACCTGCAAGAATTATTGGTATTAAAGAAGAAACTAATGCAATAATTGAGCTTTTACTTTTAAAAGATTTAAAAGATACTTGGGAGTGTTTATCTAGACCCGCTAAAAGATTAAAAGTAGGGACGATTATATCTTTTGGAAGTGGAGAGTTAAAAGCCGAAGTTAAAGAAAAACTTAATGATGGGATGGTAAGAGTTAAATTAATTTATAAAGGTATTTTAATGGAGATTTTAGAAAAGTTAGGAACAATGCCACTTCCTCCATATATTCATGAAAAATTAGATAATCAAAAAAGATATCAAACTGTTTACGCGAAAAATATTGGAAGTGCTGCTGCTCCAACAGCGGGACTTCACTTTACAGAAGATTTACTTAAAGAAATTGAAGATATGGGAGTTATTATAACTTATGTTACTCTTCATGTTGGTTTAGGAACATTTCGACCAGTTGATGAAGAAAACATCTTAGATCATCAAATGCATAGTGAGTATTATGAAATGAGTGCCGAAACAGCAAATATTTTGAATAAGGCTAAAGAAGAAAAAAGAAGAATTATTGCTGTTGGAACGACTAGTACAAGGACTTTAGAAACGATTGCTACGAATAATAGTGGCAAGTTTGTAGAAAGTAGGGGAGAAACAGATATTTTTATTTATCCTGGATATGAGTTTAAAGGTATTGATTGCCTAATAACAAATTTTCATTTACCTAAAAGTACTTTACTGATGTTAGTTAGTGCCTTAGCAGGAAGTGAAAATATTATGAAGGCCTACAAGGATGCAATAGAAAAAAAGTATCGTTTCTTTAGTTTTGGGGATGCAATGTTTATTAAAAAGGATATTTAAATTAAAATTTATTATGAGGAGGGCCTTAAATGGAAATCTTTGTTGGTTGTAGTAGTTCCAAAAATATTGATTCCAAATATTTGGAACTTGCTTATGAAGTTGGAAAACTTATTGTTAAAAATGGACATAGTTTAATATTTGGTTCATCAGAAGATGGAATGATGGGAGAAGTATATCGAGGTGTAAAGGAAAATAGTGGTAAAGTAACTGCAGTTATTCCCGCAAATTTTCGAGGACTTCTTACCGAAGTTGAAGCTGATAAAACAGTTGTTACAGATACAGCCACAGAGCATTTGAAGTATTTAGTTAATTCTGGCGATATTACAATTATTTTACCAGGTAGTTATGGAGCATTAGCTGAATTAGCAGTTTCTATTCAAAATAAAAAATTGGGAGAACATAATAAGAAAATATTTATTCTTAATGCCTATGGCTTTTATGATGATATTTTAAAACTATTTGATAAAATATATTTAGAAAAGTTTGATAGTTATAATCGAGATGATTTATTTCAAGTTGTAGAAAAAGCGATTGATATATTTGAAAAAAAGTAGTACTATATTTAAAAATTAAATAAGAGGTGAAATATGTTAGTAGGAGATGTAGAAAGATTAATAGATGAAGAAAAAATAGTTGCTTGTAAATTAGACGAATTGCAAGTTGTAACTATTAAAAAGGCTATGTTATCTGATAAATATGGTATTTATCCTCATTATGTAAAATTAGATAATGAACTAAAAGATAAAGTGATTTTTTTATATAAAGTGGATGATAATCATTATATAGAATATTATTCTAAAAAAACTATTTTAGTAATTAATAAAAGTTATAGTGAAACAAAATTAGGAGAAAAAAGTAATTTTAATAGTTTAATAAATGATTATGAAACTAAATATAGAGATTGCCCTCTAATACTTTTTAAAAATGGCTTAATTAAAATAAATGCCAAAATAAAAAATAGCTTTAGTAAAAATAGTGATCTTAGTAATTCTTTGGAAAAATTATTTGAAGAAGCTCAGGATAATTTATCTAAACAATATGAGAAAGCTGTATTGGATAATAAAAAAGAGGCTTATACTAATAAAGTATTTGAAGAATTAAAAGGCAAAAAAGCGTTTATAGTAAGAATTAGTGATTTACAAAATGTAAGAATAGATCAAAATGATGACAATAATGAGTTTAAATATTATTTTAAAAGAGAAAATAGAACCATTTTTACAACTTTAGAAACGACTAATTTTACAATTCTTACAGAAATTAGTTCCCCATTATATGAAGAATATTATAATAAAACAAAAATGATAGTTGTTCCTCTTATAAGTGAACAAGAAGAAAAAGCTAACAATATTTTAAAAGATAGTCTTGGTTGTCCTAGAAGTTTTAATACATTTTGTACAGAGTTTGATTTTTTTCTAGCTTATCCTCTTATTGCAGCTAGAAAATTCCAAGAATATAATTCTGATACAATGCATTTAATTGGTGATAATTTTGATAAAGAAGTCGAAATAAAAGAAATAATTACAAAAATTGAAGAAGAAGCAAGAACTAAATTAGAAGAAGATAATAAAAAAATAGAGAAAAAAGATGAGCATGACGCATATGTAGATAATGTTTTAATCGATATTGCTTTAAGCTTAAGAAAAAATACAGAAGATTAATCTGTATTTTTAAATGTCTGTAAAGTCTTACGAAAATTATTATAGTCGTAATTTTTTTCAATAATATAGTTATATAAGAAACTAATTAAATTGGAAGTAATATTTTTAATTTTTAAGAAGTTATAAAAGTATTCTAAACTCTCAATTCCTTCAACTGTATTTTGCATTCTAAAATCTTTGGCTTCCTCATATTTTTCTTCGCCGATTAAATAGCCATAACTGTAATTACGGGATTTAGTACTAGTAGCAGTCATTACATAATCACCGAATAAAGCAAAGTTAGTTAACGAAGTAGTATTTCCAGCAATTAAAGGAAGTAATCTATTTATTTCATTAATCCCTAAGGTTAAGAATAAACTTCTAGTTGAATCGCTATAACCCATACCAGCAATAATACCAGCACCTAAAGCAAAGACATTTTTTATTGCTCCACCTAGAGCTGTGCCATATAAGTCGTTAGAATATTCTAAAGTAATAGGACTATCTTTGTAAGCTTGTTTAACTACATTATAAGTCTCAATATTTTCTGTAGCTATAGTTAGACCTTGAGGGTGGAGTTTAGCTAAATCAAAGGCAAAATTACCACCAGAAATAACAACTATTTGATTATTTAATACTTTTTTAACTTCTTCAAAAGCAAAAGAGTAGTTACTATTAAGTCCTTTTGTTCCAACAACAATGATCATTTCATCTTTTATATAAGGCATCATGTCCAAAATAACAGATGAAACATATTTCGAAGCAACCATAATAAAAACTAGAGTAACATCAGTTAAGACTTCTTCATAACTCGTACTAAAATTAATACTAGGTGGTATACACATATTATCTAAGGCTTTAAAACCATTTCTTTCACTTTCAATTCTTTTCTTTGCATCAGCACTTTCACACCAAATACTAATTTTATTATCTATGTTTTGAGATAGACTTGTCGCCATAGCAATTCCATAAACCCCTGAACCAATAATAGCTATTTTCATTTCTCTTCACCTTTCATTTCACTATGTAATTTATTCATATTATTTTCTACTTTATTATTTTTAGGAATATAATATTTTTTCCCAATTAAATTTTTAGGCATATAATTTTGTTTAACCCATGAATTTTTATAGTTATGTGGATATTTATAAAGAGGACTAGAAGTTTTAATATTATCTGGGACATTGCCAGTGTTTCCATTTCTTATATCCTCTAAAGCAGCATCTAGGGCAATATGAGCACTATTACTCTTAGGGCTTAAAGCCATTTCTGTAACAATTGTTCCAAGGGGTATCCTAGCTTCTGGAAGTCCAACTAACTCTGAGGCATTAATAGCAGCATTAAGCTTGGGACCAAGCCCTGAATTAGCGAGCCCAATATCTTCATAGACAATAACACTAAGTCTTCTATAAATACTATCTAAGTCGCCAGCTTCAATCAGTCTTGCTAAGTAGTGTAGGGAGGCATCAACATCACTTCCCCTAATACTTTTTTGTAAAGCACTTAAAGCATCATAATGCCCATCTTCATCATTGTCATGAAAAAAGACTGGTTTACTATGAATGTTTTTTAAGACATCTATTGTAATTTTATGGTCATTTGTTGCGTAATAAGCTACTTCGAGTAAGTTTAGGGCACTTCTAAAGTCCCCTGAAGAAGAGGTAGCAATAAATTTATATCCATCATCACTTACTTCAATATCTTTTAAATATTTAGTAGCTTTTTTAAGGCCTTTAATAATATTATCAGTCGATAACTCATGTAATTCAAATATTTGGCAACGACTTCTAATCGCTGGATTGATTTTATGATAAGGATTACTTGTTGTTAAACCAATCAAAGTAATTAATCCTGATTCAATATATGGTAATAAAAGATCTTGTTTATCTTTATTTAACCGATGTATTTCATCCATTATAAGAAGCATTCCACCATACATTTTAGCTTCTTCAATAACAATATCAAAGTCTTGCTTATTATTAATAGTAGCATTAAAAAAACGATAATCTAGTTCTAAACTATTTGCAATAGCGTTAGCAATACTAGTCTTACCAATACCAGGTTTACCATACAAAATAATACTAAACATATGCTTATTTTTAACAAGATTACTTAAAACTTTATTTTCACCAACTAAATGTTCTTGACCAATTATATCCTCTAAAGTTTTAGGTCTTAATTTATCAGCTAATACTTCCATATTTTTTCACCATCTAAATTATATCACATGTGTTATAATAAAGTAAGAGTAGGTGATTTAGATGAAGAAACTTCCTGAGTACAAATTTAACTCTTATATTGAAAAATATTTAGATTATCTTACTTTTGAACGAAAGTTATCTAGTAATACTATTGCATCTTATAAAAATGATTTAAAGTCTTTTGATAAGTTTTTTAAGTCCAAAATTATTAATAATAAATATGAAGATATTGAAGCATATTTAAAAAGTATTCATGAATTAAATGCTAAAAGTGTTGCTCATCAAATAACGGTTATTAACTCGTTATATGAATTTTTAATTAAAGATGGTTATATTGATTCTAATCCTTGTGAAAATATTATAACTCCGAAATTGGATAAACGTTTACCAAAATTTTTAACAGAAGAAGAGATAAATAAATTACTAGATATTTCCCTAAATACTCTTTACGACTATCGCAATAAAGCAATGCTGGAACTTTTATATGCGACAGGTCTAAGAATATCAGAACTTTTAAACTTGGAACTAAAAGATATTGATTTAAAAAATGCTTTTGTTAGAGTTATGGGGAAAGGTAAAAAGGAAAGAATTGTTCCAATAGGGGATGTAGCTATTAAATATATGGAAAAATATTTAGGAGATTATCGACCTTCTTTATTAAAGAACAAAAATAGTGATTATGTCTTTATCTCTAATGCAACAACAAAAATGACAAGGCAAGGATTCTTTAAAATCATTAAAATAGAGTGTCAAAAAAAGAATATTAAGAAAGATATATCCCCTCATACTATAAGACACTCCTTTGCGACACATTTACTTAATCATGGAGCTGATTTAAGAGTTATTCAAGATTTATTAGGGCATGAAGATATTTCAACTACCCAAATTTATACTCATGTTGCTAATCAAAAGTTAAAAGAAGAATATATGCTTCATCCAAGAAGTATAAAAAAATAAGAACTACATTAATCGTAGTTCTTACCTTTTAGCTAATATTACATATCTTTGTTAGCTTTGCTACAGTTGTTAGCTTTACTATTATTAGCTCTTGAACTTTTTGAAGAACGAGAGCTTCTAGATTCAGCTCTATTAGCTTTTGATGACTTATTAGTCTTTTGTTCTTTTTTCATAATTTTACCTCCTAATAGTATTATGGATGACTTACTTTTTTTAATACATCAAATCTTAGGAACAAATTACCAATTAAGTATTAAGGTAGACTTTACCATTTTTTTGTCAAATAGCTATTTCTACAAAAATTAAACTAATTATTGTGATAAAATAATAATTACAAGAAACTTTAAATAGTGTAGAGTAAAGGACGTGTTTAGAAAGAACAATAATATAGAATTATGCCTATACTTTCCTAAAAAATGAAAGTGGCGATTATTATTTAAATTGTTTTAGTAAACTAAACAATTTAAAAAACAAGTTCTAATAAAGTTATTAAAATAAAACCTGTAATAATACCTATCATAATATATTTTGGTTCTTTTAACTTTTCTGCTTCAGGGAATAATTTATTAATTGATAAAGTAATCATTATGGCTCCTACTAATAAAAGAATTATACTTAAAGTATTGGGAGTTATATAATCTTTAAAAATAAAGTAAGTTAAAATTGCTCCTAGAGGTTCTGATAATCCTGAAATTAAAGTCATCATTATTGCTTTGATTTTTGATTTAGTACCATAGTATATTGGAACCGCAATAGCAATCCCTTCAGGGATATTATGAAGCATTATAGCTATACACAATTTTATACCTAAAAAGGTATCTTGACTGCTACTTAGAAATGTAATAATTCCTTCGGGCATATTATGAAGGATTAAAACAATCATATTTATTATTCCAAGTTTATATAAGTTATTGGTATTTTTGCTAATTTTATCAATAAAAATAATCATGTAGTAGCCGATAATTGGAATAAATATAACAAGAATTAAAGCTAAGAAAAAAGAATAACTTCGAAAAATATCAATAATAGCACTTGGAATTAATTCTGTTATACTAATTAAAATCATAATTATTAAAGATAACGATAAACTAAAAGTAATAAACTTATTAATATTCTTTTCTTTAATATTGACAAAAATAAAAATACTACCTAAAAGAGTTGATAAACCTGCTATAAAAGTTATTAAAATGGGCATTATTAATCACCTACTAAATTATATTAAGAAATTTTGAAATAATAACATATTAGATAGAATTTATGATACTATTAATTTGAAATAGTGAAAAATTAAGTGAATATAATAATCTTTTAGAACAAATTACTAATGAAATAGATTCTTCCATTATATTTACACTTTGAAACAAGCAATTGTTTTCTTTTTATTTTCTTAGTGTTATAATTTTTATGTGATGATAAAATGAAAAGAAAACTAAAAAAACAATCTAAAGTTGTAATAATAGCTATTATTACAACGCTGCTATTAGTACTAATAGCCACCTCAATTCTTATTTGGAAAACGAAAAACCAAAATGAAAATGTAAATGAAACTAAAATAACTTTAATTGATAATTTAGATATTGAGGTTTTTAGTGAAATAAATAATCTAGATTTAATTAAAGATATTAAAAATGGTGAGATTACAAGTGAAAAAGAACATATTGATACTAATACATTAGGAAAACAAGAAATTGAAATAATCTATTTAGATGACAATAGTGAAGAAAAAGAGTATACTTTTACTATTAATATTGTGGATACAGAAAAACCTACTATTACTTTTGATAAAGAATTAATTACAACTGTTGGAAATGATATAAATTTATTAAAAGGAGTATCCGCGAAAGATAATTATACAAAAGATATAAAAGTAAGTATTGATGGGGATTATGACTTTAATAAGGTAGGGGAGTACACAATATATTATACTGCTAAAGATAGTAGTAATAATAAAACTAAAGAAGAAGCAATATTAATTGTTAAAGAAAAGAGTAATGACACTAATAACGAAAAACCTCCAGTAGTTTCTAATAATAGTAATGAATTTACGACATCAAAAGGATTTAAAGGTTATACAAAAAATGGTATCACCTATATAGATGGAATATTAATTGCTAATAAAACTTATGGTTTACCACAAAGTTATGGCCCTGGATTAACTAAGGAAACTCAAGCTGCTATTAACTCTATGGCGGCAGCTGCAGCAACAGATGGTATTAACATTTATTGCCAAAGTGGATTTAGAAGCTTTGAAACACAACAAAGATTATATAATAATTATAGTAGTAGAGATGGTGCTGAAGCAGCGGATATATATAGTGCAAGGCCAGGACATTCAGAACACCAAAGCGGCCTTGCTTGTGATTTATGTAGTAAAGATAATTCAGCTTGTATCAATAGTGGCTTTGATAATTCAAATGAAGCAAAATGGTTATCTAATAATGCTTATAAATTTGGTTTAATATTAAGATATCCTGAAGGGAAAACTAATGAAACAGGTTATAAATTTGAATCATGGCATTATCGTTATGTTGGAACAGAATTAGCTACTAAATTATATAATAATGGTAATTGGATTACTCTAGAAGATTATTTTGGTATAACTAGCAAATATAAATAAAAGAGTAGGGTTACTTACTCTTTTTCAAGTTCTTTTAATATTCTACTAATTATATAATCTTGTTCATTTGGATAACTAGTATAAAAGAAGATTAATTTTATTTTGGCGCTTTCACAGATTTTTTTAACTTTTAAATCTCTTTTATGACGAGCAGCTTCCTTATGAGAGCTATCATTTAATTCAATTAAAAGTAATAAATTATAGTTACTATCAAAAAGGCCAAAGTCAATATTTCGGAATAGTTCAGTATTGTATCTATAATCAGATTTCTTAGTTATTACTGATGCTAGATTTATTTGAGGAATTACTATATATCCCAATGTTTCAATCTTTTTTAGTTTTTGATGAAATTTTTTTTCGCTTTCAGTCATAAAGCTTTTTTTTATATAAAATAGGTTATGATTTTTAGTATTATTAATTTCTTCATTACTAAAATCTCCAAAAATCAAATTATATAACCATTTAAAAAACGATTTAATAATATCCATATAAAACACCTCTTTAAAATATTTTATCATAATGGAGTAGTTAATTCTATAAGTAAATCTTAAATTTAATATTTTTATTGGTTTACATAATATATATTATAACAAGTTTAAAATTTGGTTAAAAATAAGATTGCAAAGTTCTAATTATAAGTTGTTTTTTATATATTTATTATCTATCAAATATTCTATATACTATATAATAAATAACAGATTTAAAATAAAAATTTCTAAATTTTATAATTTTAAAATATCAGTTAAAATATATATATTTATTTCAAATATTTATATCTAATATATACAAGATTATACATTTATGAGACAAATCGACAATATAAGAGATGGATAATTGTCTAACTCGATTTATTTTAAATATTATTTATAATTAGTTTTTATGTTTAATTTAGGATTTAAAATCTATAATCTATAGTAGATATATAAATCAATGGTTAATTTTTATTACTACTACTCTATTTAACTATTATAATAGGGGACTGCAAAATAAATTATCTACTTTTTAACTTCTTTTCATATATAAAACCTTGCTCTGTGGTAATTTCCTTACAAATATTTGGTTCTCCATTTGAAATAGTTTTTTCATAAATTTTATTACAGCCAAGTCTTTCATAAAATCTAAAATTAGAGATCTCATCTGTTAATATTTGTAAACATCTAACATCATCTTTTTTAGCATATTCAAATATTTTTTGAATCATCTTTATATCTAAACCTTTTCCACAATAATTTTTATCAAGAATAATGATACTTATTTTACCATCAAATCTCTCTTGTAATTCTATAGGTGTATAATAATCATAGTCCTCACTATATTTAATTATAGCTTGTTTATCTTTTATTAAGGGACTATAAATTAAAATACTTTTAATTAGATAATAAAATCTTTTTTTATCATCTTTTTCTTTGAATTCCATTTAGCATAACTACAAAAACCTATCAGTTTATCGTTATCTTTTTCAATAACCATTATTTCTGTTTCTTCTAATATTTCAAATAGATAAATCCAAGCACAAACATTACCTTTTGCTTGAGAGGCGACTTTTCCTAAATCTCATTCATTAAATAGAGAAGAGAGCTTCACCTCTCTTCTCTATTTAATTATTAATATATGAACAATTTTTCAATTTATATTTTTCTTGACTCAATATCAGCAATTTTTTCTAATACTTCAGCAGCATTTGATTCATTCATTGTTGTATATCCAAGTTCTTTTAAAGCTTGAATTTTAATTGTATTCAATTGTTGTGTTCTTGATAATTTTTCTTCATTTTTTTGTTCTATTTCTTTGACAAATCTCTTATGAGATTCACTAATTCTACTCTTACTTGCTCCCCCATTATTATACAATGTTAAAGCTGAATATAAGATTCCTTCAAAAATAAATTGTTTATCTTCTTGAAACTTAAATTCCTCAGGATTAGTAAATCCAGTTGTTTTACTCATATAACCAAAAATATATTTAATTTCTGGAACATTATCAATCGATTGTAACATATGATACAAGTAAAGAATTGCATAATAATTTTCTCCATTACTATCTTCACTTAGTTTTTCTTTTAAAAGATAAGTAATATCACTTAACAATACCTGATTTTCTTTATTTAATCCTTTAAAATCAAAATGAGTATCTAAATCAGAAGATAATTTTACACCTTGATTAAGACGAGATTCAACAGCCATTAAATAGTCAGTTGTAACTTTAATACCACTTACAGCATCATCTGTACCTTCTTCAATGTCTAATAATTTAAGTAATAAAAGTTTCTTTTCTTTTGGCCACTTATTAATATCATCTAATTCGAGATAATTATAAACCATCTGTCTAGAAACACCTAAATATTTAGCCAACCTAACCTTTGAAATTCCTAATTCTTGAAATAATTCGCTTAATGTACGCATTATGTCCACTCCTTTTGTATTTTCAAGTTAATTATATATCACTTAACACTTAAGTGTCAAGTGTAAACCACTGTAAAATGAAATTTCTTAGTACATATACCAAATTTTTTCATTGTTTTTTCGTACCTCATCAATAATTCCGCTACCCAAACATTCTTCACCAAGATACAAAACGCATGCTTGTCCAGGAGTTACTGCTTTGGCGCCTCCAACATATTTTACTTTAATTTGTTCATCACTAATATATTCTAACTCTACAGGGTGATCTTCTCCCCTATATCTAAATTTAGCAGTACAAAAAGTTGGTCTTGTTGCACTAATAAAATTAATATTAGATATGATACACTCATCGCTCATTAAATACTCATTATCACTACCAAAAGCAACATATAAAATATTTTTTTCAACGTTTTTACCACAGACATAATGTTTTAAAGCATCACCTGATAATCCCACGTTTCTTCTTTGCCCTATCGTATAATTCATAAGACCAGTATGAGTTCCTACAACTTTTTTAGTCGCTACATCAACGATATCTCCAGGATTAGGTTGTAAATAATTATGTAAAAATTTTTGATAGTTTCTTTCTCCAATAAAACAAATACCTGTACTATCTTTTTTTGTTGCTGTAACTAAATCTAATTCTTCGGCTATTTTACGGACTTCTTCTTTAACTAATCCGCCAATAGGAAACAAGACATTACCAAATTCACTTCTTGGTACTTGCGCTAAGAAATATGTTTGGTCTTTATTATTGTCAACTCCCCTTAGTAATCGATTACCACTAATTCTAGCATAATGTCCAGTAGCTATATGATCTGCTCCTAGTTTTTCAGCTTCCCTCTTAAATAAATCAAATTTAATATACTTATTGCACATCAAATCAGGATTAGGAGTTCTTCCTTTTTTTAATTCCTCTAAAAAATAACTAAAAACATAATCCCAATATTCTTTAATAAAATCAACACGATATAGAGGAATATTTAATTTTTCACATACTTTCTTAGCATCATTGTAATCAATCTCTTGTGGGCAAATATCCCCATTAAATGTCGGATTCCCATCAATATCATTATTTAATGCCGAATCCCAATTACGCATGAATAAACCAATTACTTCATATCCTTCTTTTTGGAGTAAATATGCTGCTACTGAAGAGTCCACTCCCCCACTCATTCCAATTACAACTTTTTCCATAATAAGCACTTCCCTACTCCAAATTATAACATAAATTATAGAAAATTGATTAATAGTTTATTTAAAGTAGGACTAACAAAGAAAATAACTATATCATAGAAAAAAATTAAAATCAAAATAATAACAACTTTTCTGATATTAATAATAATATTTTTTTCTAAATCTGTACTTTTACGATAGATTATAAAACCTATAACATTTTTGGTTATTCTAATAGCTCTAATTACTAAATATGTAATTAAAACTAAGTAAATAAATTTATATAATAAAGAATATATTAAAAAGAAAAATATTCCTTTAAAACCAAAAGCATTTATTATTAAGGCGAAACTAAAACCAATACTTATCCCTTCAAAAAAGATGTAAAAGAATATTATTGGAACAGATATAACTGTAAAAGATAAAACAATTACAGCTATTCCAATAATTAAATGAATTAGGATATTATTAATCCTGTTATTTACTAAATTATTGGGAAGTTCTAAAATACTATTAATTAAAGTTTGTTTCACAACATCGTTTTGTCTAAAATAATAAACAGCTCCAAAGAATAATCCCATAATTAGAAGAATTACTGTAAATAATAATAATTTCTTGTACTTAACTAGCTTCAACCATTGCTTCATATAATCTTCACCTAGTTAAATATATTTACATGAAATTAAAAATATGATAAATTATATATAGTTTAAATTAGAGGTGATAATAAAATGAATAAAAAAGTACAAAAAATAGCTACTTGGATTATGCTTTTAATCATGGTTGGTGGCGTTGTAGCTATGGTCTTAGCGTATTTAATAAGATAAAACTATTCTAGGAGGAAAAAATGAGTATAAATAAAAGTAACGACTATGATAAATTTGCCTCAAAAAGGCATTACGAAGTTACAAACGGAATAAAAAAATCATTACGATTTGTTGAAAAACCGATGATGATTTCAATGCTCCCTGATTTAAAAGATAAAAAAATTCTTATGCTTGGTTGTGCACTGCAGAAGAAAGCGAATTATTAAGTAAATATGAACCTAAAAATTGATATTTCAGAAAAATCTATAGCTATTGCTAGAAAAAGCAATCCAAGTTGCAATTTTTATGTTGGTGATATGATAAAACTTCCATTTAAAGATAACGAATTCGATTTTATTTTTAGTAGTTTAGCAATTAGTCATGTAGAAGATAAAGATAGAGTCTTTAAAGAATTGTATAGGGTTTAGATAATGAAGGAGAATTGTTATTTTCTATTGGTCACCCAATGAGGTTTGCTACAGAGAAAATCAAATATAATGATTCAACATATCAGTCATTTGATTTGAAACTAGCGATAATGGAAAACAAGTTTTAGGAAAATATATGTCTCACACAAAACAAATTAATTATTTTAAAGATGGGGAGATATTAGAAGAATATATAGCTCCACCATCATTCTTTTTTGAAGTTCTTATAAATAATCATTTCAAAATTGAAAATTTTAAAGAATCAAGATGTATTGAAGATTGCAAAAAGATAGATATAAATTATTATAATAGATTTCATGAAATACCACAATTTATGGCATTTTTAGTAAAAAAATAAACAGCTTATCACTGTTTTATTTTTTTGATAATTCTTACATTATCTTCTTCGTAATATTCGATTTCTAATTCATCATCTTTAGTAATAAATGGAATTTGATATTTAGAAACATTTATATCCATAATATATTTATCTTTACCATCAGTTATATAATAATATGTATTCCCATTTACTACGGCTTCTTTTATTGTTCTAACAGTTATTTTAGCTTCTTGTAACTCTTTTCCTTCACTACTTGAAAACTCTTTTAAATAAGCTTCTTTTGCTGCGATAATACCTAAAGATGAATCACTAGTTTTAACTTTTTGATAATCTGTAACATTAACAAATGCATACATCTTAACCAAACCTGCATTATCTTTTAAACTCATTAAATAAGTTGGCTTACCTTCCAAATTAATTAATAAAGGAAATGATGCTTTATAACTTTTTTCTTGGACTAAACCTTCTGCACTAGACATAGCACTAAACTCTTCAGCCCCAGGAGCACTATAAAAAGTTGTCTCTTTTGTTCTTAAGTTAGCTAGAATAAATCCTAAATTAGACTCATCGTTGCTTACACTTGTAATACCAGTATATAAATAAATATCGTTATTATAAGATAAGTAATTATATCCTTCTGTCGTATTAACGACATTTTTTTGACCAAAGATACTATTAAAGAAACCATTTTTATACTCTCCCCAATTATCTACTTGTTCAATTATTAAATCAGCACTATAAACATGGTCAACCCATTCTGGAACATCTTTTACTTCGTAGATATTTGAGTCCCCTGTAATAGGATTAAAGACTATTACTTCATCAACTTCTCTTTTTAATCCGATACCACTATATTTTATGGTTGGTACAATATAATAAGGATTACCATCATTATCTATTTCAAAACTAATTTCGCCAAAAATCTTTGTTGGATAACTAAATCTTAATTTTCTTGTTAATTTGTCATTAAAGTAAGCACTTTCAGTATATTTAATTCCTTTATCCAAAGTTTTGATACTAGAGTCACCATTAACACTATTAACACTTATATATCCTTTAATTCCATCTTTTCTATTCGTTATCCATTTAATAAGACTAGCATACTCAATAGGAGTTACTCTTATTATTTCATCATTGTAAGTAATCTGAGTATATAAACTTGATACATAAAATTGACTAACCCACTCATTTTTCTCACCCATTTTACGATCACCAAGTTTTTCACTAGAATCTTTATCAAGTAATGGAATCCTGTTAAAATCTACTTCACTTATATCTTTACTAAAATTTCCTGTTTCATCAATATTAATTCGAGTAGCATATTTACTTGCGTTAAAAAATGGGGAACAAATAATATTAACAACAATAAAAGCCACTACGATAAGAGAAACTAAATAAACAATTCCTATACTACGAATATTTAGAGTTTTTCTATTCGTTATGACACTTCGAACACTAAAACTAATATTATCAATAATTAAATAAAAAACTAAGATAATTCCTATAAATGCATAAAATCCTGGGGAACTAAAATTAATTGCTGGTAATGTAATATAATATAAAATTGCTGTAAAAAGTAATGTTAAAACAATACTAAATATTCTTTTTTTATCCATAATTTTCCTTCTTTCTTAAAGCATATTATATCACATCAGTAGAATAATTGATATTTTCTTGTTTTAAAACTGCAAAATCTTTATCGATATTTTTATATTTATCATAGAACATGTATTTAAATTCTGTTTTTAGAGATGGTTCTTTTATTTTACCATCAAAGTTGTCATATTCTTCAATTAACATATTCATATATCTATTTTCAACTAGAGAATCCATTATAATACTACAAAGATAATTATTAGTAAGAACTAAAATATAAGCACTATATAAATCCTTAAAAGCCGCATAAGCTAAAAGCTCACAAGCGAAAGTCTCATCTAATCCATCGCTTAAAAGAGGATTTTGGCGATGCTTAGCATAATCTTCATCATTCACTATAAAATTTTCTTGTCTTTTAGCAAAATTAACCATAGCATATTTTATTAAAATATGAGCGATATCATCAGTCCCTATTTTCTTTATCTTCTTTCTCCCATCATATTTATTACTAATTAGAAGCCATTTACTATAATCTATCATTTCGCCTTTTAAGACACTTGTATCATTTAATAAACACAACTTTATTGCTTTCTTAGCGTTATTATATCCTTGACTTTCCATTGTCCCTAAAAAAGCAGCATCTAAGTAATCAATATGACTTTTTTCTAATTCTTTATTCATTATCTTCACCTATTAACTATTAATAAAATTCTTTAAAATAATATTGTAAAGTACCTCAATTAATTTACTATCTTTAATTATTTTAACACTTTCTGATGTTTTAATACTTTCTTCCTCTAAAAAAGCATATTCATTTATTGGTTTAGTTTTTAGATTATCTGTTTTAACACAAAAGAAATACTTTCTATTTTCATGGAATATTTCTTCTAGTAATAAGTAACTAGTTCCATTATTTAGTGTAACTAAATTATTAACTTTCATAAACAATCACCTTTCTACGCAATTCGCATATTCTTTTCTGTTATTACTTCTTCATTTTGTGGCGTCACTTCTTTATTAGCTTCTAAAAAGCTTTTCAGCATCATATCATGATAATGAGATAAAGAACTATCTTCACTCATTAAACGGCGAAATTTACTAGCTACTTCGTAAGCTATTCTTTTATCTTTAATTGTTCTTTTCGATAAAGCATTTCCTATTAAAATATCTTTAGGCACCATTTTATATAAATAAAATCCATCTTCAACTTCTTTTACTTCAAAACTTTCATTAGTTACTTCCGCTAATTTCTTATTAAGAATTTCTTTGGCCAACATTACTCTGTCTATTGGTGTAAATTCTACATTAATAACTTTTGGGACTTTTTTTGAGACACTTTCTATGGCTTCATTTAAAGGCATAGGAATACTTATCATGTCTATTTTTAAATTAGAATTTAATGCTTCTAATGGGTTGTTCTTCCATCTAGCATCATGTTCATTGATTATTTTTTGTGCTTGTTTATGCAGTGCTTTTACTAAAAGACTATCTTCTTTCGGTGAAGAATTAGAAGTTTTTTTCTTTTTAGAAAATCTTTTATCAATATTTTGGAATAAAGTAAAAAATTCTGTATTAGTAACTTTTTTCTTTTTATTTATATCTTTTCCAATAGGAGGTAAAACAGTGAAATTTTCAATAGCATATAGAACAATTTCTTGATACTCTAAAGCTAACTTTTCTTCTAAATACTTTCGATATTCTTGGTAATATTCATTATGATTTCCTAAAAAGTCTTCATCATAAATATAACCATTTTCACTAGGATAATACATTTCATGTGGGTAGGGATTTCTAAGCACAGGTACTGTAGTACCTGTATGATAAGTTGTATTTTCAAAAACATATCCTAATTTTTTATAATAATTAAGTAAATAAGCCTCATAGTTTTCAAAAGTTTCTTCTCTATTTTTTTGTCTTGGCATTTTATACTTAGTTCCAGGTAAAATATCTCCTAGATAATTTGGCATTGTAGCAAGTCCTGTAACATTAACTCTCTTAAGCAATTCTTTGAATCTATTAACTTTGCTTCTTTCAATTCTCATTCCATCGATAACAATAAAAGCATTTTCATCATCTATTTGATTAGCTCTAAATAAAAGATCTTTAAGTTCAAGTAAAGCTCTATACTCATCAATTTGTTCATCACTTGATGGTAAATCTTTTTTTAGTAAAATTTGTAATTCATGAACTCTTTTGGATATTTTTTCTATCTCATCATTGTTAATCGTAAAATCTATTGTCTTCATACTAATCACCTACTATTAAAATTATAACAAAAAAAACTAAATAATAAAAGGTATTTAGCTTAGAAAAATCCCCAAAAGCTTTTAAACTCTTTAGGAGTTTTAATAATTATCTCTTTATTCTTTATTATTTTTAATGGATTGTTTTCTATTAATTCTTTTGCATCTTCTTTCCCTATTAACTTTTGAAGTTGTATCAACGATTCATTTAACAAAATATAATTTTTGGATTTAGCATGATGAACATCACTAGCCATAAAATGAATTAAATTGTGCTTTAAAAGAACTTTTAAACATTTTTTAGAACGTTTACCATATAATCCTATTAAACTCCCCAAATTTCCTTGTAATAAGCATCCTTGTTCAATTAATGAAATTAATTCTTCTGGGTTATTTTGATAATAAGAATATCGTTCAGGATGAGCAAGAATAGGGACTAAACCCTTACTTCTTAAATCAAAAATAACTTCTTTTAAATTATTTACCTTATTACTCATTGGTAATTCAAATAATATATATCTAGAATGATTTAAAGTCATTACCTCATCATTTTTAATAAGTTCCTCTATATCATTATCAAAATAAATTTCATTTCCTAAATATAATTTTACTTTTATGTTCTTTTCCTTTACTTGCTTTTGTAACTTTTCTAATAATTTTTTCTTTTCTTTATTATTAGAAGAAAAATTACTTCCTTTGATATAATGTGGAGTCAAGATAACCTCTTTAATTCCTTTAGTTTCAGCTTCGAATAAAGCTTTTATAGAATCTTCAAAATTTCGACACCCATCATCTAATAATGGAAGTAAATGATTATGAATATCAATCATTTCTCACCTACATATAATAATTGCCATAATTCCCATAATAGTAACCACCATTTTTATTAGGAACTTTGTTAACTATTACTCCAGCAATATTAGCGTCCACTGTCCCCAAAGTTTTCTTAGTTTGAGCAAGTAACTCAAGTGGCGTTTGTTTCATAGCTGATACAATTACTACTTCATCGACTAATTTACTCATTATTACTGAATCAGTTAAACCATTTACTGGTACCCCATCAAAAATAATAAGATCATATTCTTTCTTTAAAACATCAATTAATGAACGCATATTGATAGAGTTTAATAATTCACTGGGATTAGGTGGAACGATACCCATAGTTAAAATATCTAAATTTTTGATTTCTGTTCTTTGAGTAAAATCTTTAATGTTAGCAACATTAATTGGCCCTAAAAGAAGTGTTGACAAACCTCTTTCATTTTCAACATGAAATATTTTATGCTGACGACCTTTTCGCATATCGCAATCTACTAATAATACTTTTTTTCCATCTTGAACAAAAGCTACTGCTAAATTGGAAGAGACAAAGCTTTTACCTTCTCCAGGCATAGAACTAGTAACTAAAACGGTTTCTAACTTTTTCTCTATGGAAGAAAATTGTAAATTAGTTCTGATAGTTTTTATAGCTTCACTAATACTACTTTTAGGATTTGATTCGACAACTAATTCATTCATATTCATTTTCTTGGCCCTCCTTTTTTAGTATTTTTTTAAAATGTTCTACTAGGAATACTTCCTAATATTGGTAAGCCAATTTTTTGTTCAACTTCTTCAATACTTTTAATTTTATTATCAAAATAATACATTATAAATATAGTAATAAGTGCAAGAACAAATCCAATAGCTAAATAAAGACCAACTTGCTTTAAAATATTAATATTGTAAGGTACTAAAGCTGGTGTTGCTTTATCAATTACAGTAATATTTTGAATTTCATATATTTCCGAAATTTCTTGACTAAATTGATTAGCTATCTTATTAGCTATGTTACTTGATAAACTAGGATCAGGGGTATTTACGCTTATTTTTATTAATTCTGTATCACTAACATTCGTTACAGTAACAATCTTTTTAAGTTCGTCAATTGTATAATCAAGGGTTAAATCATTTATTACTTCTTGCATAATTCGACTACTTTTAATAATTTCACTATATGTTCCAACTAGTTTACTATTAATTGAAATATCGTTAGATAAATTTTGAGTTGTATTTTCATCACTTACTCTTGTAAGAACCAATGTCGTATAAGAATTGTATAAAGGCTTTTGAATAAATATCGCATACATACACCCTAAAATTCCTATTAATACTATTATCATTGTCATTAAAGATAATTTATTTAAGAAATAAGAAAATAAATCCTTTAAATTAATTTCTTCCACACTTGAACACCCTTCCATACTATACACAATTATACATAATATTAATTTGTTTAGCAAGAGAATTTTTAGTGAACCGGGAATTTAACACTTTTAAAATAAGAAATCTCCGCAAACCATTATAAAATGGCT
>CAOJBM010000023.1 GCA_948329525.1 uncultured Mycoplasmatota bacterium | reverse complement strand
TTTTATTTTGTGTCATTTGTAAGGTCATAGTCCTGTCTCCCATTTACTAACACTTTGTCTTGAAACATGCATTTTCTCTGCTAATTCTTCTTGTGATAGTTTTTTTGACTTTCGCAACTTTTTTAAATTGTCTCAAAATTTCATTAGATTTCCTTCCTCGTATAATATGTTTATAAAGTTAAGTTAGATTAGCTTTATAAATCAACATTATTCTTTCTATTAATATTTTAGTTGGAATTAATACTCTAGTACTATACAATTATTTTAGAATAGTATAGTTGAGAGATATTCGTTTTCCTCCTGTAGCATTTGTCTACTACGATAGATTGTTTCTCTTCTTATTAATCATATCCTTCTAACTCAGATGCTGTTTCTTCTTATTTGATTTCGTAATTTTATCCATATCAAATAAGAATGTATTCCTATAAACGAGGTTGAAGTCAGTTAATAAGCTAGAGTCTTAATTTCAACTATTTTAATAAACTACCTCGATGCAAGCATACGATGTATTAGTATGCCCTTACTCAAATAATTTCAGTTGCCCTTTATATAATCTGCTATATTCTTTGCCTTGACCTCTTACGTAATTTTTGATTTGTTCTTCATTTCCATTTTTTCCTATTGTACTTACGAAATAGCCAGCGCTTCATATGTTACCTCCCCACAATTTCTTTTTTACTTGTGGACACAATCTATATATTTCTCTTGCTGTTATACTTTTTATTATTTTGGCTATTGTTGTGGGAGCCAACATTGGTACTGATTGTATCAAAAAGTGTACATGGTCTCCATCTGTCCCTATTTCTACTATATTTATCTCATAGCGCTTTCCTATTTCCTTACATGTTTGTATCAATATTTTATCTACACTATCATCAAAAATTACTCTTCTATATTTTGCAGGGCATACATAGTGATACAATAAGATTGATACATTAGACCTGTTCGATAACTAGTTTAATTCATAGTTATAAATGCCACATATTAATGACATTCTTAACCCATGTTTTTTTCTTTTGTTTCTATATCGATTGGGTAATATCTTAAATCTTTTTATGTGAGAATTTATATGTTCAATAAAAATTCTCTCTTTAGAAATTCTAGTATTTTCTACTTTTTCTTCTTTTGTTAAAGGATGGAGTTTACTAGCTTTTTTAGGAATCTCACTATTTTCATGAATCTTTTTAATTCCTTGATATCCACTATCTGCTTGAACTTTAATTCGTTTGGAGAATCCTGTATAGGAATTTTTAAAAAGATTAAAATCATGTACACTTCCTTTTGCTTGCACAATAGAGAATATTTTAAGTGTAATAGCATCTGCTATAATTTGTGTTTTTATTGTATGTTTTTTCTTTTTTCCTGAATACCATTCTTTTTGTTTTTTTTAGGGCGTTCTATTTCGCATTCTGTTGCATCAATTAAAACAGCTTCTACTTCCATATCATCTTCTAATAATTGCCTTTTTTTAGGTAGTGCGAATGTACCATCTTTTATTAATGTTTGCTCTACCCAATTAATACTTTCGCATATAGTACTTTTTACTACACCATAATCAAAAGCAATATTTTTCATAGAACGATATTCTCTATAATATCCTAGAGTAATAACTAGTTTATCTAATACTGTCAGCTTTGGATTTTTTCCACCACATTTATGTAAATCATCATATTTTTTCATTCAAAATGTTTAGCATTTTATAGAATGTTTCCTTTTTTACTCCAAATAATTCTTGATATTCTTTATCCTTTATTTTTTTAATCTCTCTTCATTATTTATCATAATATCAGCTACCTTTATCCTAATCTTAGGATAACATAGTTTTTGCAAATTTAAAATAGTTACCGAACAGGTCTATTATGTGATTTATGTATGTATTGGATCATACCTTCATCTCCTAATTTCATTTTCAATCTTATTGTATCACACTTTAACTTCGAGGCAAGCCTCGGGGAATGTACCCGCTATGATTCAAAACAATATTCAATTAAGAAAGGTGGTCAACTTATGACAAATAATTTATTTATTGGTGTCGATATCTCACTCAAATCTAATCAAATATGTGTTATGAACTTTGATCAAAATATTTTCTTCAATTTAAAGTTTCCTAACACTCCTAATGGCTGCGAAGATGCCATTAATCGAATTAAAATTCTTTACGACACTTATGGTTTTGAGAAAATCATTGTAGTCTGTGAAGCAACTGGGGTTTATTCTTTTCATTTTGCTAATTACTTTTCTTCACATGAAGGTTTGAACAATTATAATACTGAAGTATATTGTATCAATGCTCTTGACTCTGAAAAGTATCGCAAAAGTTTTAATGATATTGAAAAGACAGATCCATCAGATGCAGAAGTTCTCGCTGACTTTGCAAGAGTTGGTAGAACGAGAAACTTACATCCTTTTAAAGGTTCTCAATTTCTAGCTCTCCAAAGGCTCACTAGAATGCGTTATCATGTTAGTCAAAATCTTGCTCAAGAGAAAGTTTATGTCCTTAATAACATCTACTTAGAGTTTTCAGGTTTAATCTTAGCTGATAAAGATGCTAAACCATTCTCCGATATGTTTTCTGCTACTTCTTGTGAGGTTTTAGACTACTTTGACTCCTTAGACCAAATTGTAAATACTTCCATTGAAGATCTTTCCGATTTTATTTCTAAAGCTGGGAAAAATCGTTTTAAAAACCCAAGTAACAATGCAACTCTTTTATCTAAAGCTGCTAGAAATTCTTATCGTTTAGACAAGATTTCTTATGATGGTATTATTGTTGCTATTGCTTCTTCTATCTCCATTATCAAGTGTCTTGAAAGTGAAATCAAAACTCTTGATAAAGCCATTCTTGAAACTGTGAAAGGTTTATCTCCTGATGCTTATAGTATTCTTACTTCTATTCGTGGCATTGGACAAGTCTATGCTGCTGGTATCCTAGCCGAGATTGGTTCTATTAACTTCTTTTCGAATGATGGAAGCCTTGCTAAATATGCTGGTCTTTATTGGAATCGTTCTCAATCAGGTAATACTGAAAAAGAAGATAAGAAGTTCTCTAGGCATTCTAACAAGTATTTACGCTACTATATTGTGGAAGCAACAGAGAGTTGTCTTAAGTTTGGTTTCTTCTTCATTAGTGTTTTCTATCACAAGAAATATGAAGAAGTTACCAAACACCAACACAAACGTGCACTCGTTTTATCTGCTAGAAAGTTGATAAGATTGATTGATGGATTATTACGAAAGAATCAACTTTATCAACCCATTGAATAACATGTTGTATTAATGTTTTGTTTACTATTTGCAATTGCCAGTTTGCATAGTTTTGCACACAATTTTAAGTATGCCTTACTATTTGTTTGATAAAGCAGTAAATATTTACAAAACCTGCTAAAATTTTTCATTTTCTTCTTGACATATTACCAGATGTCTTTCATATTTCCATTATATAAATGAAAAGATTTATAAACTATCAACTTTCAGTTGCATTTTATATTTAGCTAAAATTTAATTAATTTTCTACTGGTTCAATATCTATAAATCTAATTGCTTTGTTTATAGTTTTTAGACGACATTTTATTTTCTTTTCAATAGCAAGATATTTTTTTATTATTAAGTTTTCATCGACTATAATTTGCAAAAAAACACTATAATAAGTTGCCATTTTTATTATTTTAATTTTTTTAATTTTCAAAATATTCATTTTTTGTAATTCGTTATAAATTTCATTTCTCATTTCATTATTCTCTTCATTATCATTTGTAAGAATACCTTTCATATTAGAGATTATCATTTTTATTGATACATAAAACACATAAATTGCTATCCCTAAACTACCAATTTTATCAATATTTATATAACTTGGTAAATAGTCTTCAAAAAAGGTAAATATCATTATTAATAAAACTACAAAAGTAGATATTAAATCTGTCTTTGATTCTTTATAGGCTTCTATCATTAATTCACTTTTAAATTTTTCTCCATAGTATTGCAGTAAAATTACTACTATTGCTTTTAATGCTAGAATTATAAAAAGAATAATAAATAAGTCAAAATTAGGAATAAATTTTCCTTGGAAGAAAAAGAATTGATAAAGAATAAATATGCCAATTAAAAGGAGTAACAAACCCGTAAAAAGATTTGCAATATAATAGATTTGTCCATAACCAAATGGATATGTTTTATTTGACCTTCTCTTCCCTATTTTATTAGCTATCAAACTTGTTATATCAGTAATAAAATCTACAAAAGATTGAATTGAATCAGCTATTAAACTAGAAAAGGAAAAGACTATTCCTGAAACAAATTTTAAAATTGCAACAATTAAATTGAATATTATTGTAATTATAATTACTTTATTTTCTTTCATACTTAACTTTCATCCCATTATTTATTTTCTTATAAATTTCCATAACAATTAATATTAATAATGATATAGCAAATAAATAGATTAGATGTATAAAAAGAACTGGAAACGTATGTAAAATTTTCGATAAAAGAGGAACTTCCATTACTATTATTTGTAAAACTATCGAGAAGAACACTCCAATAACAACTAACCAATTATTTTTAAGAGGAACACTAAAAGCTGATTTATGTTCACTACGACAGTTGAAAACATGAATATTTTGGATAAATACCATTAATGCCATAATATATCCACGAGCAACTGCTATATCCATATTAAATTTATTTATAAGTAAATACCAAACAGAAAAAATAATCCCACCTATCACTAATCCTGATACTATAATTTCTTGTAATAGTTCTTTATTAAATATTGATTCTTTAGGATTACGAGGTTTTTCTTTTAAAATTCCTTCTTCAGCTTTCTCAAATGATAGAGCAAAATCTTGAATACCATCTGTTACAACATTTAACCATAATAACTGAATAGCAACTAAAGGCATAGGTAAATCTAGTAAAATAGATAAGCAGAAAAATATTACTTCTGCTAAACCACAAGATATTAAAAACAGAATTATTTTTCGAATATTTGCATAAGCTACACGACCTTCTTTTATTCCTGCAACAATTGATTGGAAATTATCATCGACTATTATCATATCTGCTGTTTCTCTTGCAATATCTGTTCCACTTCCCATAGCTACTCCTATATTTGCCGTTTTTAAAGCAGGAGCATCATTTACACCATCACCTGTTACAGCTACAAATTCCCCTTGTCTTTTTAAGGACTCAACTATTTTTAGTTTTTCTAGTGGTGTAACTCTTGCAAACACAATTTTATCTTTAATATAATTATCGAAACTTTCTTTTCCTTTATTATATTCTTCGTCTATTTCTCTACCCGTCGTTACCTTATTATAACTATCTGTTAATTTTAATTCTTGAGCTATTTTAAAAGCAGTAGCTGGATGGTCTCCTGTTATCATAAGCACTTTTATACCTGCTTTGTGACACTCTTTTATTGAAGAAATAGCTTCTTTTCGTATAGGGTCTATAAAACCTACCATTCCCATAAAAGTTAATTTTTTGATGTCTTTACAAGAATACTTACTTTGTTTTTTTATCTTTCCATTAGCAAGAGCAATAACACGATAACCTTTCTTAGCTAAGGACTCATTTTGTTCTTCTAGTATAGTAGTATTTATTTCATCGTCTATAAGATTTATCCGATTACAAAAAGATTGCACTACTTCTAAAGAACCTTTGACAGTACAATATGTTTCCCCATTTTTTTCATAAAAAACAGCGGAATATTTATTCTCTGATTCATAAGGAATAATTTCCAAAAGATTTATATCATCTGTGTTTAAATTAATTTTTTTACCTAACACTTTAAATGCTATATCTATAGAATCGCCAATCATTTCATTCTCTTTTATCTCTGATTCGTTATTAATAACCCCAAGTAATGCGATTTCCTTCGCTAATAATAGATTGTCTCCGATAACTTCGCCATTAAAATCAAAACCAGTACCACTTATGTCGTATTCCTTATTATTTGGGAGAAGAATTTTTTTAGCTGTCTGCTCATTAACTGTTAAAGTTCCTGTTTTATCCGATGCAATAATAGTACAACTACCTAAAGATTCAGCTGCTTTTAATTCTCTAACAATTACATTTTTTTTAGCCATCTTATTCGAAGCGATGGTAAGAGCCATAGTAAGAGCAAGTGGTAGTCCTTCAGGCATAGCAGATATAGCAAGAGCTATTACCGATAAAAATATTTCATTATATGGTACACCTTTTATTATTAATAAAACAGTTATAATAAATGCTACTATTAAAACTAAAATACTAATTTGTTTTGATAATTTCTCAACTCTAATTGTAAGAGGAGATTTTTCATTAACAGTATTATTGATACTATCTGCTATCTTACCTATCTCAGTTTTAGAGCCGATGTTGACTACTATCGCTTTTGCTCTTCCAGTTACTATTGTAGTTCCAGAAAATAATATATTATATTGTTCAGCTATTGATACATTTTCTTTATTTAAGACACTACTTTCTTTAGCTACTTGGACACTTTCTCCTGTAAGAATAGATTCATCAACCATTAAATTATGTGATTCAACTATTCTCATATCTGCACTTATTTTATCTCCCGATTCTAAAAGGACATAATCTCCAATTGTCAATTCTTCAGCATCAATAAATATTACACTATTATTTCTAATAACCTTTGTTTTTGTTGATACAAGTTTTGTTAATGAAAGTGCAACTTTATTGGCTTTATTCTCTTGATAAGCTCCCATTACAGCATCAACTAAAACGATAAAAATTATAGCAATTGCATCTATTATTTCTCCTGATAAGAAAGATATAATAATTGCCACTAACAATAAAATTATCATCGAATCTTTAAATTCATTAAAAAATATTTTTAAAATACAATCCGATTTTTTCTTAGGTAATATGTTTTTTCCATATTTTTTTTGCCTTTCTAAAACTTCTTTTTTAGTCAAGCCATTACCATCTATCTTCAATTCTTTTTCTATTTCAGTTATTTCTTTATTATAATACATTTATTTTCTCCTTTTTAATGCAGTTATTGTTGACCCTTATACTAATATTATAACAAAAAATAAATAAATCATAAATACGATTTATTTATCTTTGCTACACACAATTAAATTTTCTTTCTTGTTAAGATAATTCCAACTATTAATATAATAAAAATAATTGGTGCTATTCTAATGAATAACCATTCAAACGAATGAAAAGCAACTCCTAAAACAGCATTTTCAGGATTACTATAATCCCAATCTAAATAAAGACTTTTTAATAGAAATAGAGTAATAAAAATTATGATAATAATTACACATAATGAAATTAGTAACCAGTGAATTATTTTTCTTCTTGTATTCTTCCTTTGTAGTAGTTGCAAATTTATTCTCTCTAATTTTTCAGAAAGTGTTTTCAAATCATCTTCTTTAGACTCGGAAATATTTTCTCCAAGTAAAGTACTTACTGGTGTTTCAAAAACTTCTGATAACTTTACTAACATTTCTGAATCAGGAACTGACAATCCTTGCTCCCATTTAGAAATTGTTTGTCTTACTACATTCAATTTAATAGCAAGTTCTTCTTGGGAAATTCCTTTTGCTTTTCTAATTTGTTTAATGTTTTCTTTTAACATATTAGAGCAACTCCTTTCTTTATCTATTATAAAAAGAACAATTCGTTGCTACAAGCAATGCATATTAACACTCAAGATTTATATTCATAAAATTATGAGTTAATTGTTTAAATTTTATCAAAATCAATTTTTATAACAAATTCATAAGCATCTTTACAATCTTGTTTTGAAAGTCCTGTTTCTTCTACTAAATAATTAATTGCTTCGCTTTTACTTTCAAATTTAGATATTATTTCTTTAATTCTTTCATTCTTTGTATATAAGTTCTAAATTCATCAATAGATATTTTAGATTTTTTACCATATGCATTTCTTTCAATATAAGCCATCATTTTATTATTTTCTAAAATACCACTAATAAGTCCTATAATCATAAATAAATACTGCAATCCATTATCTTTTATAAAACCATATATTATAAAAAATATTATTACTAGCATTACAATATTCAATTTTTCTTTCATCAAAAACATTCCTTTTAAATAAATTTAGCTCCTTTAATCATTGGTAATATAGTAGCTTACAAATTATTTCTTTTCTTAATTATAGAAAAAAAAGAACAATCTTAAATATACTTGTTCTAATCATTGTTATTACTTAAATAATTTTTAATAAACTCAGCTGTTTTTTCTACACCTTGAGAATCAACATTAATCATCAAATCATAATTACTCATATCTTTCCAAGCTCTACTCGTATAAAACTCATAATGCTTTTCTCTTTCTTTATTAATCTTAATTATTTGTTTAAGAGCCTTATTTTTATCCAAACCATAATACTTAACAGCTCTTTTAACTTTTGCATCGTCGCTCGAATACAAGAAAACTTTCAAAACATTTTTATTATCTTTTAAAATATAATCAGCACAACGTCCTACAATAACACAAGATTCTTTCTTGGCTAAATCTTTAATAACTTTTGCTTCAGCAATAAAAATTCTATCATCATTTGCACTCTTTCTTTTACTTTCATCAATCTTTTCAATATACTCTTTTCTTAATCCCGATTCTTTGGCAGCTAAGCTAATTAATTCTTTATCATAGAAATTTACACCTAACATTTCTGCTAAAAGTTTTCCAACATATCTTCCACCTGAAGCATACTCTCTTGAGATTGTAACAACAATATGTTTACCATGATAATTATTTTCTTTTAAAGGTATTTTATCATCACTTTGATAATCATTTTTTCCTAATTTAATATATTCTCCCCCAACAATAAAGATAGCAATTATAAAACAAATAAAGTCAGAAATACAACCAGAGTAAGCAAGGCCATAAATTCCTTTATCTAAAACAATAGATAAAAATAAGGATATTGGAATTAATAAAACGATTTGTCTAATAAACGATAAAGCTGTCGCTTTCTTAACTTTACCCAATGATTGAATTGAAATACTTCCTGTTATTTCTAAAGCATTAAGAGAAATCAAAAGTAAAAATGAATGACACAAAAGTATTGCAAACTCCATAAATAAATCATAATTAGCATCAGTACTACTTATAAAAATACCAGCAATTTGTCTTGGAAAAAAGAACAACACTAAATTAAATAAAATACCAACAATAAAGTTAATCGCTATAACTTTTTTTAGTGTTTCCCTAACTCTTTTATTCTTACCTGCCCCATAGTTAAAGCCGATAATTGGTTGAGCTCCAATAGAAATTCCTAAAACAATCGAAATATAGATGCTATTTATTTTCGAAATAACACCATAAACTGATAAAGGAATATCAGAGCCAAATTTTGAAGCTGAACCAAGCCTTGTCATCATATTATTCATAAAAACAAATAAAACTAAAACAGTACATTGAGTAATAAATGATGATAAACCTAACCCAAGGATTTTAAAGATATTTTTATCAATTTTTAAACTTTCTTTATTTATTTTAACCGATTTAAATTTTTTCAAATATATAATCGCAATTCCAAAAGATACAACTTGACCAATAACTGTTGCAATTGCTCCACCTTTAACTCCCAAATCAAAGCTAAAAATAAATATTGGGTCTAAAATGATATTGATAATTGCTCCTACTACTAGCATAATCATAGAGTACTTAGGTGAACCATCAGCTCTAATAATGTTTGATAATGCTGAATAAATAATCATAAATGGAGCTCCAAGACAAATAATTCTTCCGTAATCTAGAGCATATTTATAAACATTTTCTGTACACCCAAATATCATAACTAATTTTGGTAAAGCTATAAATGAAGCAATTCCTAACAAGAAAGAAATAATTATTGTAAAAATGATTGCTTGCCCAACACCTTTTGCTGCTTCTTTTTGATTTTTCTCACCTAGTTTTAAAGATAAATTGGCTGCCGCTCCATTTCCTATTAAACTGGCAAAAGCATTAAAAACTATAACTAAAGGAAAAATTACATTAGTTGCACCATTACCTAAAGTACCTACTCCTTTACCAATAAATATTTGGTCAACAATATTATAGACAGAATTAATTAACATACTAATTACACAAGGAATAGAAAATGCAAGTATTAACTTATTAATTTTTTCTTTGCCTAAATCTAACTCTTTCATAAAACATCTCCTTTTTAAGCACCTTATAAAGGGTAGCACAAATAAATATTTTATGTAAGTATTTTTTTAATTTTCAAGAAAAAACAAGCCTTTTATTGATTTGACTTATTTTTATCTATTTTTCCTATTCCATTTTCATCTAACTGATATAATTCACTTGCTACTTCAGCAATATATTTACGGTCACGAGAAATACTAATGATAGTTCCTTTAAAATTTTTTAAAGCATTTCTTATTACAGGATTTGACAAAGGACTTACATTTCTTGTTGGTTCATCCAAAAGTAAAACATTACACTTATTTAACACTAATTTGACAAGAAATAACTTTGCTTTAGTCCCATTACTTAGATATTTAATTTTAGATATCATTTCTTCTTTTGTAAATTTCATATTGCCTAGATATGTCCTTGCTAGCATAATATCTTCTTTATTACCACTTGGGGCAATAAAATCTAACACATATTCATAAGACTTTAAAATATCATCATAATTTTGGGGCATATACCCAACTATTATATCATCTCTATCTTTTAATATTTGATAAATTTCTTTTAATAAAGTTGATTTTCCTACTCCATTTTTGCCTATAATACATAAATGAGTATTACCGACAATTTCTAAATTAATGTTTTTAGACAACACTTTTTCTTGAACTTTAAGCTCCTTTATGTGTAAATCTAATATTATTTTTGTTTTTGGTATTTCCACATCTTCAAAAAAGAAATTAATACTTTCTTCGACATCAGGTAATCTTGTTAATAGAGCATTATCTAACTTCTTTTCTTGCGATTTTAAAGAATGCATTTTCTTTTTTAGCATTCTTGCTCCATGAGGATTTTGTCTGGAAATATTATTTTGTTGATGTTCTACTTTTTGCATTACTTTTCTTAATTTATCTTGTTGTTTCAGAAATTCTCTTTTTTCCGATTTGGCCACTTGAGTTTGTTTAGCAAGTTTTTCTAATCTCATATTAACATAAGTATCATAGTCAGTTTTTAAAATCGTATGTCTGCAATCTGTTTTCTTCATTGTTTGTTCTAAATGCAAAATTATATTAGCTGTGTTTGCTAAAAGAGTTTCATCATGAGAAACATATATAATTGGCTTATCTGTCTTATTAATAAAGTTTTCTAACCACTCCAAAGTTTCAATATCTAAATCATTTGTTGGTTCATCTAAAAATAAAATATCGTATTCATTTATTAAAAGTTTTAAAATACTTACTTTTACTTTTTCTCCACCTGATAAAGTTATAATTTGTTGTTCTAATATCTCATCTTTTAAATTAACAGCTTCTAAACTTTTATAAAAAATATTTACCTTTTCATAGTAGTCGTTATCATTTAAAAACAAAAAATCATAAACCTTTTTATCTAAGTCCTTATCTTTGATAGATTGTTCTAAATATCCAATAGAATTACCTTTAAGATTTATACTTCCTGTAACTTCTGCATAATCGCATATTCCTAATAATGCTTTTAATAAAGTCGATTTCCCATTTCCTTCTTCGCCAATAATAGCAAGTTTATCTTTTTTATTTAATGAAAATGTTAGTGCTTTAACAATATCTCTTGTCGATATCGCTATATCCACATTCTTAACTTCTAGCACATTATGCCTCCTTATTATATTTTGGCATAATTAAAAGTTTATGCCTAACTTACTTAACTTGCTTTCTCATCTTCCCACCTCCAGATACTTTATAAGCTATTTTTTGTTTTATTGAAACGAATCTTAAATGTGACTTTGTTAATTTATTTCATTTCTATTTTAGATTGCATTTGTTTTTCTTTTTCTAATTCTTTTAAACTTTTCTTTGGTGTTGGCATTTCTTCTGGCATCATACCACCAATATCTGCAATTGCCTTTCTTACTTTTTTACCTACTTCATAATGAGTTTCTTTTGCTTTACTTTCACCTTGGATATTATCTCTTTTTAGTTTTTGTTCAGTTTGGAAAATCCTAAAAAAATTAGCTGCTAATTCATCAATTCCCATATTATCTAATATATCTTCTCGATATCTTAAGCCTTTTCTTTTAGCAATATCATCTGCAGTTTAGCGCGTTTAGAGTCCTTTATATCCAGCATTATGAAATTGGTCAAAGTTTTTAACACCTGCTTTTTTAGCTGTTTGATTAAGTGAGTAATTGCCTTTTTTAGTTAAATTTCTTTGATAAAATCTTTTCTCATCTTCTGATAACTCAGAATATTCTTTTTCAGTTAACTCTTGACGTCTTGTTTGTACTGCAAAGTAAGTTTGACCTAAAGCAACAACTTCTTTTCTAGGGTCCGAATTCTGTACTATCAAGTAACAAGCATATCTAGAAAGTTTAAAATCTTCAATTTTAACCATTGCATTATTATTTCTTTTTGACAACTTGTCGACCTCGACAAGTTGTTCTAAAACCTCATAACCACTATTTGCACAAGCTTCTTTAGCCTTATCTATAACTCCTCTAAATTTTCGCCATTCTTTGTATTCTAATGCTTCTTGTAATTCTCTAGCTAGCCAATACTCATTACCAAATTCATCAGTATGTTTAATGCTCTCAAATATTGTTTTATTGTATTCTTTAATTTCGTTCATCCATAACCTCCTATTATTTCTTCATTTGTAGATTTTGTAGAAAAAGACAATTTAATTATCACATTAATATTTGAGTATAATTACCTTTTTTACATTATAACAAAAAAAGAACAAATCTTAAATATACCTTGTTAACTTTTTTATATATAGATTGTTTTCAGTTATTTTTACATATTCTATAAGCAAAAACCTCCAACCATATTTTACTCAAATATTATACAAAAACCCAACTTCTGTATAATTTTCATCGCCAATTAACGCAATTTTTTCACCAATAATTTCTCCACCCATTTTAGTATAAAACTTTTTTGATGGTTCATTGTCTTTCAAACACCATATTATCATTTTAGTTTTCTTTTTTCTTTTAAACTCTTTCACAACATATAGAAACATCTTAGTTCCAATACCCTTGTATTTAAAATTTGGTTTTACATATAAAGCAGTTATTTCACAGTCTATCTCTTCCATATTAGAAGTATAACTATTACTATCAACATATCTACAAAATCCAACTATTTCATCATTAATTTCAGCAACTATATAGCCATCTTGTTGATAATCATTTTTTCTTTTTAAAATTAATTCATCTTTATTTAGAGAATTTAAATACTTATCACTAATTATTCCTTTATAAGCTGTTTGCCAACCACTTATTTGAATATCAACAACATTTTCAATATCTTTTCCTAATATATTTCTAATTTTAATGTTTCCCATAATCTCACCTTTTCGTAACTATTCAATATCAAAACTTTCTGTTTTTAAATCACAATAGTATCTTCCACATGTCGCCGTAAACTTTAAAACACAATAATCAGGGTCCGTTACTCCTTTTTTGTAAAACATTGTATCTCCTTTTTGCCACATCATCTTTTTTGTTTCTTCATCTTGTAAAATTTCCATTTTTCCTATTAGCATAACTCCAACATATTTGATTAGTCCTTTATGATAAAAATAAATACAAGATTTATCATTATTTTTAAATTGGCTAATTCTCAAAGATGATGTATTAGTCGAAAAGTAAAACTCTTTCAAGCCGTTTCTCTTTCTTGGTTTTAACATAGCTTTAATATTAGGAAAACCTGTACTATCAATAGAACCAAGTAAAGTAACATTTTGTTTAGCAATAAATTTTTCAATTCTTTTTAAATTCATATATATTATCTTTCCTTAATCTTTATAAATTAATTATTTTATTTCAAAGTGATTTACTATTTCCGCTACTAAATCATTAACATCAACAGTCCCATCGTTTACAATTAATTTACAATTATTATCTTTACACTGTTTTGCCACTTCTTTAGCAAATAAAGCATCTCTTTCCATCCAATTTTGAAAAGCTGTTTCTTTATCACTACACTCTTTTAGCATTAAAGGAACATAGTTTCTTTTTTCATAATGTGATACTTGAAATTCTTTTGTTGGAACAATAGCTATGTATTTACTGTTTGGAATCCCTATTTGTTTTATTAAGTTTGGAACATAAGCACATCCTTCAGTAATAATAGCTTTATCACTTTTTATTTTCTTTAAATCATCTAATATATTTAAAAAAATTTCTTCATAAATACCAAACTCCTCTTTTGTTTGAATTAAAGGGTCTCGCATCCATATTTCTTCTTGACTCATTTGCATATTTTTAGTACACAATGGTTCTTTTCTTTCAACAGCAATTTTCATATAATCATCTAAATAAGCATCAACTTTAAAATAATATAAATCATATTTTTGCGAAATTATTTCACAGATTGTACTTTTCCCAGCACAAGGTGAACCACCTACAAAATAAATATTTTTTATCGTTTCTTTCTTAGCCATAAAGGTACTCCTTACACTCAAATTATACCTTATTATTAAATAATTTAAAATTCTTTTTTTAAGTAAATTCTTACAGAAATTAAATAAGAAATAACCATAATTGCAATACTTGCTAATGGTATAGCAATAAACAATACTTTATCTAAAGAATTAAGAAAATTTATTAAAGAAGTAAAATCAAACAACTTAGATAATGTAGCACAAAGAAAGACAATTGCAAAGACACCTACAAATAACATGATACGACCTTTTTCAACACCAAATTTATAGACTATTGGTAACCAAATAGCTAAAATTATGGATAAACCTAAAATAGTTCCAAAAAGATTTGATAAAATTGCTTCTATATCAAAGATATTTTTAGATAAAATTGTTGTTAGATAAGAAATTATTAAACCAATAATAGTATCAATTGCAATGAAGATAATTGCCGAAATGTATTTACTTTTCACTATATTTCTTCTGCCAATTGGTAACGTTATAGCATAAGCATTAAAATTATTAAATTCATCCCAACTAAACGTTGATATAAACATCATTATAGCTATAAATGGTAGAATAAATGAAACATCAAAACCTTCTCCCTTCATAGAAAATAACGTAAATACTAAAATGATAACGATAAAAGATTTTAAATTACTTTTTATTAAAAGAAAATCTTTTTTTATTAAACCTTTCATTATTTCTCCCCCTTTATTATAAGAATCATTAAATCTTCTAAGGTAATTCTATCAACAATAAAATCTTTATATTTCTTATTCATTTTGTTTTTATCATAGATAAGGATTTCATAATCATACTTATTCTTTTTATAACAAATGATATCTTTTTTATCAATCTTATCAAAAGAATCTAAAGAACATTTTAAAATTCCATAATTATCAATGATTTCATCTCTTAACTCATTAAGAACAATCTGACCTTTATCAATAAAAATAATTTTATCAGCAATATGCTCTAAATCACTTGTTATATGAGTGGAAAATAAGATAGTATGTTCTTCATCGCTAACAAATTTTTGAAATATCTCTAAAACTTCATTTCTAACAACTGGGTCAAGTCCACTTGTTGGTTCATCTAAAATCAACAACTTAGGTTTATGGGCTAAAGATGTAGCAATTTCTACTTTTTTCCGCATTCCTTTAGACATTGTTTTTAGAGGTTGATTAAAATTAATTCCAAATTCACTCAAATAATCATTAAACAAAGTAGTATCCCAATTCTTATAAATATCTTTCATAATTGTATTGATATCATGAGGTGTTAAGATTTCTTGAAAAAACATATTATCTAAAACAACACCAACATCTTCTTTAATATCTAATTCCATTTCTTCTGAATCATTATTAAATATTTTAATTTTACCCTTACTTGGTTTAATGATATTTAAAAGTGATTTTATCAAAGTAGTTTTACCTGCCCCATTCTCCCCAATTAAACCAATTATAAGTCCCGAAGGTATTTCTAAATTAATTTCTCCTAATTTAAAGTTATCATACTTTTTTTCTAAAGCATTTATTTCAATAGCATTTTTCATTATTCATCACTCCCATATAGTATTTCTAAAGTATCAATTATCTCTTCTTTTTTGATATCATATTTTAAAGATAAATTTACAATTTTAGTAAGATAATCTTCAATATCTTGTTTAGCTTTTTCTAATTCTAGTTCCACATTTTTAGGAGCTACAAAAGTACCTTTTCCTTGCCTTACTAAGATATATCCTTCTTTTTCTAGCTCATCATAAGCTTTTTTTATTGTCATAATACTTATTTTGATATCTTGCGATAAAGCTCTAATTGAAGGAAGTGCTTCATCACTTTGTAGTTCTCCATTCATTATTTGTTCAATTATGGAGTTTTTAATCTGCTCATATATTGGAATCGGACTACTATTACTAATAATCATTTTCATACAACTTCTTCTTTCTATATAACACTATATAACAGTATATAACTATTTGTCAATACATATCACTTAATTTTTATTTTGAAAATTAAAAAAATGCTAATAATTAAACAATTAATTTTCAGCATTCCTTTTCATTTACTATATATTTAAAAACTTTTCTTTATTATATTGATTAATAAAAATTTTATCACCACAATTTGTTGTTTCCTTAACTTTATATACTACTCCATCAGCTAATGGATAATTTTGTTCTTTTTCTTCATAATCAATATTCCAAACAAAATTCAAACATTTTTCAATATATAAATACTGAGTAGTTTTTATATAATCAAGTGAATGTTTTATTTTCATGTTAAATTACCTCCTTTTATAACTTTCTTATTTAATTTATTTTTACTTAAAGTTCAAAATATATTTGTTAGCAATATATATCATTTGCTAATAGTTAAAAATATACTTGGTATAATAATTTACAATATAAATATTGCTTATTTTTCAAAAATTTTTTTTCTATAATAGATTGTATAGGGTGAACCATATAGCATAAAGAACTTGGAAAAATAATTTTCTAATTTTATAACTGCCACTTTATTATCTAAAATCTCTATAAAATTGTTATACTCAAATTCAATTATGCTAGAATTACTATAATTACTATTTTTCCATAAGAAGTTTTATTTTATCTTGTTATTTTTAAATTGATTTTTAATATTTTTTTCGCTCCTTTCATTTTATTGAAGAGATTTACTTCTCTCGACTTCATCATAACTCTTATTATGTTTCTATATAAAGCAACTAATGGTTGCTTTTTTTAAATAAATTAATTTGATATAATCAAAATGGTGATAGAAATGATAAAAACAAAAATATTATATTTTTTACTAATAGTATTTATATTAACTAGTATATTATTAATAATATACATTTTTAATTATAATTGTAAAATTATCGATGTAGAAGATAATGATAATGATAGAAATACTGAATCCAAAATTGAAGATAAAATTTATTTTAATGGATATGAAGATAACGATTGTAAAACTGATAAGAAAAAACAAGTATGCGAAAAAAATTTAGGTACAATTTCAATTTCTAATATTGCTCATGCAACAATAAAAGTTCAAAGAGTTTCTAGTGAAAGAAAAAATGAAAATTTTCTTTACATAAATGATTATAAAGCTAAAATAGATGATAATTATGAATTAGACTATATTGAGCCAATAAAATATAATAAAGAAAATTTTGAAATTCTTTTATTATTTCTTAATGTTAAAAATGAGGAAAAAATTAATAGCAGTATGCTAATTAATTTAAAAGGAGAAGTAGAAAAAAAACTAACATCTAATTATCATAATAGTTATTATGAAACAGATATTTTAAACGATGGAAACTTATACATATTTTATAATACTTGTGAAAATAATATCCTACAAAGACATAAATTAAATTTAAACTATATTACTGGAGATACAATATTATATGAAGAAAAAATCCTAATATGTAATTAACTTAATTTTAAATTAATAAAAAAAGAATTTCGATTATTATTTGAAATTCTTTTTTATTAGTTTTATTTATTATTTACTTATACTTATTCCACCAGTGTGGTCATAGTCATTAGTATAATTTCCAAAAGTGAATACTCCTCCCATACCACTCCAAGAAAAACCTAAACTATTATATACATCATATAAATTAATATAAGATTGTGAATGTTGATAACTTATATTAGCTTTAATTGTCCCATATTTCCAACCTACTGTTTCCATATCAAAATATAAAAGTTCTGATTTTTTCATATTTTCAGGCAATGTATATAAACCTGCCCAATATCCATCTTTATATTGGTTAGATGTTCCATATTTTAACAAAGAATTTGTACTTCCAACAGGTTTAGTACTTAACACATTTTCATCTTGATATTTTGAATACATATTCATTTTTCTTTGTGTTACTTTAAAGTTAGAATAAATCATACCATATACATCTGTTGAACGTACAACAGGGAATTTTTTCCAAGTCATTGTTGACCTAATATAATAATTATCACTGCTATCTTTACTAATAGTTGCTGAAATTTTTTTGTATTCTGTTTCCCAACAAGAATTTCCACAACTTGTATATAATTCTATCCCAGATTCATAATCTTCTTTAGAAATTAGTTCTTCATCGCCAAAAAGTATATTTCCACTTACATCAGTATAAGTATCAATTTTTGAATAAATAACTTCATTAGATAAGATTTCTCTTTCCATTTTAGTTAATAAATCGTTAAAAGTATTGTTATCAATATATTTTACAAAATTTTCATCAAAATCATTTACAATCCATTGATATTGTTCTTGCGTCATTTTAATATTATTTTCATTAGTATAAAATATTTCATTTGTTTTTGCATATACATTAGTAGACAACATAAACAAAGCTATTCCTAATAATAAATTTTTTTTCATTTTTCTTTTTCCTTCCTTCTAACTTCTATATAAGAAGTTTAATTTATTTTTCGTTTTTTCTATGTTGATTTTCTAATATCTTTTTTCTATACCATATATCTACTCCTTTCATTTAATTGAAGAGATTTACTTCTTCTAATCAAATGATAAAGCTTAAGTATATTTTTTAGCAAGAAACTGTTAGTCGCATTTCTGTGTTTTTACGAAACTAACAGTTGCTTTTACTAAAAATTGCTAGATATTTAAACTAACTCCTTGCATTTTGTCAAATAAGGAATTGTCATTAAATAAGAAAACATTTCCTAAACCATTAGCAGAAAAAACATAATTAGTACTGCTATTTAATGAAATATTTTTTACTGCATGTTGATAACTTGCATAAACAGTTCCACTTGCTTTTGTTTGAAACGAAATTTGCATAGAAATATTATCACTATCTGTAGGTAGTTTAATGGAAATGCCATAACCATTATTTGTTTGTTTTACATTATAAGTAGCATTAAAATTGTTTTTTACATATATATTCGTATAGCTAAAATTTGTTCTAAATCCAAAGACATCATAACTCCTAATTTTTGGTGGTTTTTTCCAATTAAGTTTGACTGTAATCATTTTTTCACCTGGAATTGACGACTTAATAATTGATAATTCTTTATATTCTGTTGAAACATTATTTGAAAATAGTAAAATTTGATTGAAATTTGATTCTTCTTCAATTTTTAAACAACTTGAAGTATAAAATTCATAATACTTATTAAATGCTTCTAAGTCTATGCTATTTAAAAATTCTTCCCCATGAATAGATTTAATATTATTATATTGAAGTTCTGTCATTTCTACTCCATTTGAACTTGTAAAATAAACGTTTTCTTTGGCATTTACATTAGAACTAAAAGCAATAAATAGTACAAAAGTTATAATCAAATATTTCTTCATAACATTTTCACCTCCTCCTTGAAAATAAAATAACAAATTTCACTTCACAAAGAAAGCAACCAATGGTTGCTATTAAAAATCAATTAAAGGATTAATATATTTGTCCATGTAATAATTACAATAATCTAAATGATTAGAACAATCTCCTTCAAAGCAAGTTATTTTTCCATTAAATAAAGTAGATGACGAAATAGTTTCATTGCCTTTATATTTTGTAAAACGATAATCTTTGTATTCATAATCATATATAAACCATTCTTCTTTTTTTTCATCCACAACCATTATATAATTAGGACTAAGATAAAACTTTACAATAATATTATCCTTATATTTTTTTATATATACTTCATTTTCAGTATCTTCTTCTATTTCGTATTTAAATCCCTCACTTATAACTTTTTTTTGTAATTTATCTTTAAATACATCATTTTCAAAAATAATTGGTTCTCTATCTTCTTCTTTATCATAGAAGAAAAATAAATTATTATTAGTATATAACTTCGTAAAATCTAATTTTATAGTAGCAATCTTTTCTTCTTTATCATCCTTATTATCGTAATAAGATATATCTACATATAAATTTTCTATAACTAATGGAATATCTTCATAAGTAAAATATTCAGCATCTCCTCCCCTAACTTGCATTATTGAACCACAAAAGCTAGAGGAAGAACAATTATCTTTTCTTCGACAAGAGCTAGTAAATATTTCTCTTTTACTATCTTCTTTCAAATAATATAAATTTAATTTTACGACTTCTTTTTCTGTTTCTATATTACCTAAGTTTATATAACCTCTATCATTAGAAATAAAAGCATTTGAGTTATTTATTTTAAAATTTTCGTCTTGTCCATATATTGAATAAACTTCTACTTTTTTATATGTATTGAAAAAATAAAAGAAGAAAAATAATAAAATTAATAATATAATAATTGCAAAGGAAATAAAAAATATTTTTCTTTGTTTCTTTTTTTCTTCTTTTAATATTTTTATTGGAATATTATTTATTTCTTTTTTATTTTCTTTTTTCGTTCTTTCTCCAAGAAAATATTCATTTGTGGTTATATTAAAAATTTCACATATTTTTTGGATTAAATCATATCCAGGAAGACTTTTTCCTTGTTCCCATTTACTAACTGCCTGTCTAGTAACAAACAGTTTACTGGCAAATTCTTCTTGTGACAACCCAATATTTTTTCTTTCTTCTTTAATAAATTGTCCTACTTTTATATTATCAGCCATATAAAACACCTACTTGAAAAAAATATATTTATACTATATTTTAACATAAATAGAACTAAAATAGTATTTTTAGGCAATTAAAAACAAGCTATTTCTAGCTTATCTTAACATGCAATAGTAAGAATATTTCCATTATTATCAAAAATAGCGAATTCGTCTTTTCCATAAAATGTTTTATGAAGTTCTTTAGCAATTTCTACTTTGTCTTTTAATTCATTGTACATTTTTAAAACGTCATCAACTGTAATAAATAATGTAAATGTTGGGATTATTTCACCTTTTTGTAAAGTATTATATTCACTTAGTAAATTTTCTTGTTCTTGCAACATTATAGATATTTTATCTTTGTTTAAAATTGCAAAATTCAAAACTTCTCCCTCTTCTGGAACACTTAAGACTTTAGAAAATCCTAATTTTTCTTCATAAAATTCAATTGTTTCTTTAACATTTTTAACCATTATATTGGCTGTTATAGTTTCATACATTTTTCATACCTCCAATAAAATTATAAGAAATACTACAAAAATTGTCTTGTAAAAAACAGACATTATTTATAATCTTCAATTATCTTTAAAGGAGAAATGCCAGTATATTTTTTTATCTCTTTAATAAAGTGAGATTGGTCATAGAAACCGCAAATACTTGCAATATCTACTAAACTAATATTCTTTTTTAACATTAAAGTTAAGCATAAATGCAGTTTTAAAATATTTAATAAAACTTTAGGAGCAACACCATAATTAGTTTTAAACAAACGATAAAGGTGTCTTTCGTTATATCCAAAAGTATTAGCTATATCAACTACACTTTGTTCCAAAGGATTTTTATACAAGTTTTCCACAACTTCTAAAAAAGTTCTATCTTTTTTATCCATCGTTTTTTGAAGTAAATATTTTTCTAAATACTCTATTCTTTCATCTGTATTTTCTATATCTAATATTTTATCCATATTGAAATCTTTTTCAATATCATTAAAAGGTATCCCTTTATCCATTACTTTATCTGCTTGAATATTAAAAAGTAAATAAAAAACTCCAGGTTTTAAGCGAACTCCCATAAAGTCAATATCTTTATTTAATTCCAAAACCATTGTATCTTTACTAAATCCCGCAAAGCAAATTGTTTTATCAACAAAATCCATAACTATATCAATACAAGCATCGGGTAAAACATTATTAGAAATCTTTTTATCAGATATTTTTTTTGATTTCATAGTCCAAATACACATGCAATAATCTTCTAATTCCTTGATATTGTATTCTTGTTATAAGATATTTTCTTTAAATTCCTTATCTAGTAAATATGGTATTTGTTTTGGGTAAAACATATGATTTTTTCCTCTCCTATATATTTTTCTTTTATATAATATTTCCATTTAGTTAACTATAATTTAATATACTATTAATAAAAAAAGCAAGTTATCGGCCAATTTTCATTATCAACAAGCAAATATTGGTCGATAACTACCAAAAACTATGACAATATAAATAATTTTTTTCATAACATTTCTCCTAATTATTTAATTCTTTATAATATTGTATCAAATTTTTAAAGAGAAATCTTAGTTTTATTTTCTATATACTCTAGATTATTAAGTGAATTGTTATTTCTTAATAATTCCATTTGCTTTTTAGCAAGATTATTTAACTTTATTAGCCTTTCTCTTTGAATAAGTCCCATCTCTATTAATGAAGCATTGATATTTTCTAAATTATTTAATATTACTAAATGTAATAAATCTGTATAATCTCTTATATTACCTTTTAAGTTAGGGTTTTGTTCTCTCCATTCTTTAGCGGTTACTCCAAATAACGCTACATTTAAGACATCTGCTTCACTAGCATAAACAAACTTTTTCTGTGTTTCTGTAAGAGTTGGAACAATATAATTTTTAATAGCATCTGTTTGAACCAGATAATTTACTTTTGCTAAAACTCTATTAGCATGCCAATCAATTTTATTTTGATAACTTTCATTCTTTTTTAGTCTTTGAAATTCTTGTATTACGTATAACTTAAATTCAGGGCTTAACCAGCTGGCAAATTCAAATGCTATATCAGGATGAGCAAAAGTCCCACCATTATTACCAGATTTAGAAATTATCCCGATAGCATTAGTTTCTTTAATCCACTTTTGAGGAGATATTTTAAATTTGTTACTACCTGCCTCATTTTTAAACGTGTCGAATTCGACACCTTTGAAATTTTCATTATTAATACTTTCCCATAAACCTAAATACAAAATAACATCTTTATTCCTCATCCAATTTTGTATAGGATATCTAGGTTCAGCATTATCAGCATATCTTGCTAAATCTGTTAAGGATATATAATCTTCATTTTCAACTCTTATTACATTAATTTTTTGTTCTTTAACAATTATTTGAGTCTTCACATTATCTTTATTTATAACATCATCTTCTTTCTCTAAATTTATTTTTGATAATTTTAGTATTTTTCCTCCCTTCACCTTTATATTTACACTGTAAAAAAAGAAATTACTCTTTTCTTCATGAAATTTCTTTAATTTTTTAATAAATTTCATTAATAATTAGATTATTGCAAGCAAAAAGCCATTACTATCAACGGCTCTTATATTTATTTAACTAATTAATTTATAAAATACGATTTTTCGTTTAATAAAGTCAATTCAAAAAACTTAAGTTTTTTTCTATATAAATAATTATTTCCTATTTAATTCCTTACTAAGTTTAGCGGGAACACTTCTTGGTCCTCTTATACTTTTCACATCATATTCTTTTAACTTTTTAAAACTAAATTCATCTTGATTATACCTTTTTAGTAGCTTAATTTTCATAACTTTATTCATCTTTAAATTATTATCCTCATAAAGATATGGAATATCTGTTTCAATAGCAAGACACTTAAACATTATCGCTGAGATTGGTTCAGCAACATATAAATAAACAATATCATTAGGTAATATCTTATTAGATTGTTTCCAAGTAATAGTATCAGTATCATTAAAAGCATTCATTACATCATAATACTTAGGATTAGCAGGTATTAACCACTCTCCTAACGTATTAGTAAAATCATAACTTATATTAATCAATTCCATTATTTCTTTTGTAGACAAAGTATTATCTAAAATTATACTTACCCAACTTTTTTTACTCATGTGATAAGCAGGATATATCCCTTTTATTTCTAAATATTTTGGAGTTTCTCTATCAAGTTTAATGTTTAATACTTCAACTTCACCTTGTTCACCATTTATAATCTTATTTCTATCGATATTCATAATTAAACCAAACCATTTATCACTTCTTTTATTTCTAAAGACTGCTGAATTAGGCGAAGACTCCCATAAAAATTCCGGATTTACATTATATTTTTCTTTTATTAAATCAATTAATTCATTAGCTTGATAAGTTATAAAATATTTTGAAGTTGTACACTTATCTCTTATATCCAATAAAATTCTTTCAAATTGCTCTTTAATTTGTGAAACAAATTCTCCCATATTAGTTTCAACACGATAATTAGTATATTCTTCATTAAAAGCTAAATCATAAATTTTCCCTTGAACATTACCTTTTTTATCTATTTCAATATCTACTCTAAAAGAATTGTTAATAATTTCTTTTGAATATCTATATTTATTTTTTTCTTCTTGAAAACCATATTTTAATAGCTTAGAAAAATCAATAACACTTCTTTTAAAAATTTCATCTTCTATATTCATATAAAAATCCTTCCAAATTTGTTTTCTTTAATTATAACAAAAAAAGAACAAACCAGAAAACGATTTGTCCTTAATTCTTTAGTTTACTTTCTAAAAATTTTTCAAATACTAATAAACCATAATCTTTATCATAGTAATTAGGATATTCATTTAAATGAGCTAGAGCTATTTTTGCAGTTGTAATTAAATCATCATTTGTTACATCAGTTTCTTTGTTTACTGTTCCATGTTCTAATTCTATATTAATTCCTCTTAAAAACTCTTCAGGTGTATATTTATCAAATGAAACACCCAAAACTTTTGCTGCATAGATAGCATCAGTAATATTAAACATATAATCACCAATAAATTATATGTAATTACTTTCTTATTTAATCTTTTTTATGGGATGTCTTATAACTGTTTTTAATTTACTTTACATCACACTTTCTTGGGTCACTTAAATATATTTCGTGGTGTAATCTTGTATCAGTTATATCTAAAACATAACCATTTTCTTTCATATATTCATGCATTAATTTCACAGTAGTAGGTTCATCATTATAAGAACCTATATGCATACATTGTATACACAATCCTTCATCATAAGTTAGAAATTCAACCTTAGAAAAGTCTTGCTTCTTTTTCATAGTTGCTTCTTCTATCGCCCAAGCAAAATCACTTTCTGTTACAAAGTCTGGCAGTCTAATAACTGATATAAAATGCATTATATCTTTCCTATTATAGTCGATACTTCCACTCATCCCATCTTGCCACCAAAATCCTTCAAGTGGTGGAACAACATATTCAAAGTATCCTTCTATTTTATGACTACCCTTATAACTCATCTTAATAGTAAAAGCAATAGCATATAAAAGACCTATAGAATTTTTATATTCCCCATTTAAATCATTAGGATTTCCTTTTCCTCTTACAGCAATATAATTCATTTTAGGTACTTTTACAATACTTGGTTTATTCTTTGGCATATAAAATTCCTTATATTCTTTCTTATAATCAAAAGCCATAATTTCAACTCCTCGTATAATGTAGTTAAGATATTTTTTAACTACATTTCTTATTTA
>CAOJBM010000022.1 GCA_948329525.1 uncultured Mycoplasmatota bacterium | reverse complement strand
AAAAATATTACTCAAAATTTAAATTTTTAAAAATCTCTCAAATGCCCATAATCATTGGGATAGAGAGATTTTACTTTCAAAAAAGTGTCAAAGATGAGATTATATTAGCATAGTTTTAATAAATAGACAATTTGATATTACTACTCCCACAAATCAAAGAAAAAAATTTTTATAAGTTTTGCTTCAATCTCCTACTATAGTAATAATACATGTATAACCAAAGATCCTGTATCTATGTTTATAACCATATTTCTTTTTGTTAGCCTGTTTTAATAAAAATTAAAAGTTGTAAAAATTCACAACTCTTATTTAATTTCTAGCTAAAATTTCTTTAACCTCAGAAATAGATAATTTAACTATACTAACTATATCTTCTAAACTGATCTTTTTAGCATGCATAGCTTTAATCATTTCAATTTTTTCTTGTTTTCCTTGTTCAAGACCTTGTTCAAGACCTCTTTTAGTACCATTCTCATATCCATCCTCATAACTCTGGCGCATATTCGCCTTCTCATGATCATATGCTTCTCCAAATCCTGGATCTTCTACTACTTCTATCGCTTCACTTACTTTCTGCCTCACTATTTCCACCTCTTCCACTAGTTTCTTTAGCTTTTCAATGTCTTTCTCATGCACTTTATATAAAAACTTCTCTAACTCTGTTAAACTTTTTGTACCTAAAGTGTAACATTTTTCTAAAACATTGGGAAGCACTAAATTTACTACTACTATTTTCTTTGTAAGTGCTAATCCATCTTGATTCTTCAAATAAAATATATCAACTATATTCTTACTCTCCTTATAAGCAAAGTTATTAAAATTTATTTGCAAAACCATATTATACTTTTCTTCTCCTCTTATATTTTGATCATAAAGCTTAAATAAATATGCTAAATTCCTCTCATATGTTTCAGGATTCTTATTATTATTTACTTCAATATTTATATAAAGATCATCTATCTTAGCTACAAAATCTCCTCTTTGTCCTTTAGTATCTCTTTTCTTCTTTGGTAACTCATTAGTTGTTAATTTCCTATTTTTAAGTAAATCTTCATAACTTAAATTTGTTAATTTAGATACGATATAAGCGGAATACTTAATTCTTTCTTCTTTGAAACATGGTCTTAAACATGGTATCTAATACAATTGATGGTTTATCTTTATATTCTAGTGTCTTTTAGCGATAAAGATCATTAGAATTAAATCACTAAGTTCTTTAACTTCTTCTCCCATAAGTTTTAGTTTAAATTTTTCTTTTTCTTTTTTTTCTAACATTTCTTCCTCCTTAAATTTTTTGTGTCCCTTTTTACCCTTTACCCTTATATATATTATTAATTTTCAATTTCCTCTTTTTTCGTGAAATTTCTAATAAATTAGTTTTTTTTTAACTATATTTTTGCAAAAATCCGATTATTGCAAACAAAAAAACTGATTATTGTTAACCAGTTTTTACTATTTTTATACATATTTTTAAAAATAAATCTATGTCCTTAATTCTTTCATTTTTCTTGATATAGATGCTTCTTTATTTTCTATTGCAACTCTTTCAACTACAAAAAGCATTAAAATAACATTAACATTAAAGCTTCCTCCATAAGATAAAAATGGCAAAGGAACTCCTGTTAAAGGAATAAGACCTAAAACACCAAGTAAATTAACTAAGACATGGCATAAAATTAATAAAAATGTTCCATAAGCTAAAATAGAATTTTTTAAGTTAGTAGCTTCTTTTGATATTTTTAAGACACGATATAAAAGTACTGCATATAGTAAAATCACTAAAATTCCAACTATTGCTCCTAGTTCTTCACAAATTATTGGGAAAATAAAATCAGTATGTGCTTCAGGTAAATATAAATATTTTTGGGTAGAGTCTCCTAAACCCACTCCTAGTAATCCTCCATTATGAATCGCAATATAACCATTACAAACTTGATATCCTGTATCTTCCATATATCTTGAACAAGGATTTAAAAAGTTTAATCTTGAAGATTGCATTGAATTTAATAAATGTTTTCCACTTACTAAAAGGATAACTAAGACAAGTAAAAGTCCTACACCCAATACTTTAAATATTTTTAGTTTTAAGCCTTTGTTTAAAGGCACAGCAAGAAAAATTAACCCTGTTATAGCAGCGACAATTAAAGCTCCTCCTAAATCTGGTTGCATCACTGTTAAAAAAGCTACTATTAAACCATAAGCGACAGGAAAAAGAGCTGCATATTTTCTAGGTTTTGCTTTGTAATAAATATAATTATAAAAAATAGCCATAAACATAATCATTATTGATTTACCAAATTCAAGGGGCTGAATTCCAAAGATTCCAGTACGATACCAAGATTGAGCACCATTGGCAACTTCTCCATAAACAAATAAAGATAATAATACTATTACAATTCCTAAAGCTAACCATGGAACAAATTTATAATAATAATCTGTTTTAATTCTCAAAACGATTATAAAACCTACTAGAAAAGATACAACAATAAAAAATAACTGCTTTAAAAAGAAATAGGAAGAATCTACTTGATAACGTAATACTGCAGCAATAGAAGATGAAGAAAAAATCATTAAAAGTCCAAATGCTGAAAATATAAGCATTATAAGAAGTAACCATAAATCCATTTTTGCAATATATTTTTTCATATTCCCACCTATAATAATATTATCATAATTATATTTATAGCACCAATTTTTTACGATTTTATTGTCAAAAATGCATGTAAACTAATATTATATATTAGATATACAAAAGGAGGTATTATAATGTACTATTATGGAAACAATGGCTACTATGGTGGTGGCTACGGCTATGCTCCTCAATGTGGAGGATATGCAGGATACACTACTGGTGGTGGCATCGGAGCAGCTATATGGATCGTTCTATTCATTCTATTAGTAATAATAATTGGAGCTGGATGGAATTTTAATAATAACTAGGAAGATTATTTCTTCCTTTTATAATGTTTTTAGTTCAATAATTCTATTTATGAATTTATCAAGTAAATTTGCATAAAATAAAAAAGCCGCTATTGCTGTATCAGTTCACCATCTAAAGGTCACAAATAACTTGTATCTTTATATTTAAATAATTGCATACTTTTTTAGTGGTGCAATAGGACTAGAAATTTTTCTCGTTTTTTGATAAAATATACCCGATTGGGGTGATAAGGGTGAGAAAATTACCTGATATAAAAATTTTAGATGAAAAAGATAAAAGATTACGTTTAATTAGTAAAGAAGTTACTTTTCCTCTTTCGAAAGAAGATAAAAAAAATATTCAAGATATGTGTGATTATTTAGAAATGAGTCAAGTGGAAGAAACACAAGAGTTTTATGATTTAAGAGCTGGTATGGGTTTAGCTTATATTCAAATTGGTATTCCTAAAAGAATATTTGTTGTTGTTGATGAAGTCGAAGAAGGAAAATTTGATAGATATGTTATTATTAATCCGAAAATAAAATCTTCTTCCGAAGAAATGATTTATGTTGGTGAAGGTGAAGGTTGTTTATCAGTTAATCGTGATGTTGAAGGTATTGTTCCAAGACATGCTAGGATGACTATTGAAGCTTATGATGAAAACGGAAAAAAGTTTGATATACGTGTTCGAGAAGATTTAGCTGTTGCATTTCAACATGAAATGGATCATTTAGATGGTATATTATTTACTGATAAAATAGATCCTAAAAACCCTTTTAAAAATAAAGAATTTATGCGTGAATTATAAATCAAGAGTTACATTAAAATAAACAAAATCTCTTGATTTTTAATTTTATTAATTATTAAGAGCTTAACTTAAATATAATCTTATAGTATTATTTATTTTTAATAAAATATTCATAATATTCTTCATAAGTTATATCATTTTCATATATGTAAGTAGCACAGTCGACACCACAATAACGATAATGCCAAGGTTCAAATTGATAGCCTGTTAAATATTCTTTATCTTCTTTATACCTTAAAATAAAACCATATTTATAACTATTTTTTAATAACCAATCATACTCTTCAGTCGTTTCAAAATAATCTGTTTTCTTCGTTCTGGATTTTAAATCAATTGCAAGACCAGTTTGATGTTCACTACTTCCTGCTCGAGCCGAATAAGTATCAGCTTTTTCGGCACCATCAACTGTTACATAATTGTTATATAAAAACACTTGTCTCTCATAGCTACGATAAGCAGAATAAATCCCAAAATCACAACCTGCAAGATTAGCATCTTGCCACATTTTAACAAATTTTTCATAAGCTTCTTGATTCATATAATATTCTTTATCATAATAGGCATATTTATCATCTACTTTAACTAAATCAAAGCCTTCAAAATCTTTATCTAAAGTATAATGTTTATTAACAAGAATTAATATTTTATCTAGAGGATTACTTCTTTCTACCCCATTATAAAATTGATAATCTAAATTACAATTAATTTCCCTTACAATATCAGAGAAGCTTTTTTTTTGATTCTGTTCATAATACTTTAAATAACGTTCTAAATTATCTTCAATATAGTATTCTTCTTTCGAAAATGGATAAGTAAAATCATTATCACTATTTTTCTTAGAATAAAAATAGAAAATAAGAAAAATTAAGATAAGGATTAAACTATTAAAAATAATAATTTTTTGCAAAAACATCACCTAGTAAATTGTATGCACAAAAAAAGGAAGTTTTACTCCTTCCAAGTTTTTGTAAGACTCATATTATCACAAACATATGAATTATATTCGTTTACTTGATGTTCATAAGGACAACCAAGTTTATGAATATAAAAAGCTAATTCGTAATAAGTATCAAATAAGCTTTCTCCTTCTTGTAAAGTACTTTCTAAATTACTAAAATAAAATTCCCATTCATTTTCTATGTCTGTTGGTTTACTACCGAAGTAATAAACATTGTTTAATTCGTCTAATAAAATAAACATATCAATTTTTGAAGTATATAATCTTAAAAAAGGTAGTCTAATATTTCTGTTATCACTATTTGTACAAGAATAAATAATAAGTTCATAATAGTCATTAACCGTTGCTCGACATCGATATTTTTCTAGATTTTCACAAGTTAAAGCTCCAGCTATTTTTCATGTACTAGGGGACAACTATATAAGTGCATACATTCTGCTAAAGGATAATATATTTCTACATTTCTTAAGGTTGTCTTTGAAAGAGTTTTAAAAGAAGTAATATATTCCTCTTCTGTCATATCATAATTAGCTATATAACACTTTAAAAGAAGATTTAATTCCTTAATTACTTCTTCTTGATCAACATTACTATCTTTAATATTATGGCCCAAAAAAGAAGCTTCTAAAACATCATTTCTTTCCATTAAGTCAAAATTTTCTTGATTATTAGTATATTCATCATATATTTTTTCTAAATTATTTAAAACTTCTTCTTCACTATAAACTATTTCTGTACATAATAAATCATCAACACTATGCATTTGACTTACATTTTGTTCTTTGTTTCCACAACTTGTTAAATATATAGTTGAAGCCAATAAATAAGCCATAAATTTTCCTTTTTTCATATATTCTCCTTTATTTTAAAAAGAAGCTATTTAGCTTCTTCTTGAGCTCTTGTCTCTCTTATTACTGTAATTTTAACAGTACCTGGATATTGCATTTCAGCCTCTATTTTTTCTTTCATCTCGCGAGCTATCTTATAACTTGTTGCATCATCAATTTCTTCTGGTTTAACAACTACTCTAATTTCTCTTCCTGCTTGCATAGCAAATGCTTTATCAACACCTTCAAAAGAATTGCCAATTTCTTCTAGTTGTTCTAATCTCTTAACATAGTTTTCTAGTGAATCATTTCTTGCACCAGGTCTTGCAGCAGATAAAGTATCAGCTATTTGAACGAGTACTGCTATAACACTAGTAGCTTCAGCATCCCCATGATGACTAACAATACCATTGATAACAACTTCATCTTCATGATATTTTTTGGCTATTTCCGCTCCAATTTCAACATGACTTCCTTCAATTTCAAAATCAATAGCTTTTCCTATATCATGTAATAATCCAGCTCTTTTAGCTAAATTTACATTTTCTCCAAGTTCACTAGCAAGAATACCACAAAGCTCAGCTACTTCTTTGGAATGTTGTAATGCATTTTGACCATAACTAGTTCTAAAATTCATTTTACCTATCAAATGAACCAATTCTGGTTCTACTTTACTTAAACCTAATTCGTAAACTGTTTCATTACCAATCTCTGTAATTTTATTATACATATCATTGCTTACTTTATCATAGAGTTCTTCAATTCTTGATGGATGAATTCTTCCATCTTTAATTAAAGTTTCCAAAGTAATTTTAGCTATTTCTCTTCTTAAAGGGTCAAAACTAGATATTACTATTACTTCTGGCGTATCATCAATTATTAAATCTACACCTGTAACAGCTTCAATAGTTCTAATATTTCTTCCTTCTCGACCAATAAGACGACCTTTCATTTCATCATTAGGTAATGTTATTGTACTTACTGTTTGCTCATTTGTAACATCATTAGAATAACGTTGCATACTTTCAATCAACAATTGTTTTGCTTTATCATTCGCTGTTAATTTAGCTTTTGATGTTTCTTCTTTAATATAATCAGCTATCTCTAAAGCCATTTCTTGTTCTACTCTTTTCATTATTAAATCATGAGCTTTTTCCTTAGAAAATTTAGCAATATTTTCTAACTGTTCAATCTCTTGTTTTAATAATTCATCCATTTTAGCATCTTTTTCTTGTAACTCTTTTTGTTTCGCAATCAAACTATTATCTTTTTTATCTAGTAAAGAATCTCTATTTTGAAGCATTTCTTCTCTTTTATCTAAATTTGCTTCTCTTTGCATAATTCTTTCTTCTTGTTCTTTCAACTCTTCTTTTCTTTCTTTTATTTCTTTTTCAGTTTGTTGCTTTAATTTATAAGATTCTTCTTTTAATTCTAGTAAAGAATCCCTTCGAGCTTTTTCGGCATCTTTTTCTGCTTGTTTGATTAACCTTTTTGCTTTAGTTTCATTGCCTTTAGAGTAAATTAAGACAATTACTAATAAAACTACAATACCTATGACAAGTCCAATTAGTAGAGCTAAAATGGTAGACATTGTCCATTCCATTTTAATTCCTCCATATCTATTTATAGAAATTCAATAATTTTTTAAATATCTATATTTTTATTATAATTGCATTTTACTCGGTTGGCAATAATTTTTGCAAAAAAATAAAATTACTTAAAAGCAATCTTATTCTATATTATTTAAATAATGAATATTTCCTTCTATATCTACTAAAGATATGGTTTGACCATCATCAGGATTATATATATTAATTATTTTTTGATAATCATTTAATTTTTCTAATTTAATAGAATCTTTGGCAATATTTAAAGTAAATAAAGCACCTTCTTCATCAAGAACAAAAATCATATCTTTTTTTCCTTGCTTTGTTTGAAATATATCAATTATCTTTTTATCTGTTACAATTGCACCTTGTTCACATTCATTTAAACCACAATACCCTGGAATATCAATAAATTTATCTTTGAAAGTTTTATATAAAGAAGTATTCTTTTCAGGAATTATATATAAATTATCATCCTCATGAGCAATAAATGTTATATTATTTATTTTAGCAAATTTCCAATCTTCCCTTTTCTTCAAGTTACTTAAATAATTTTCGTATGCGTCATATTTTTCACAAATTTCACACTTTTTACATTCTTTACACTCACTTTCATTCTTTTTATTGATATTTTTTACTATAAAAATAACACCAATTAAGATAATTAAAGCGATAATTATAGCCACTAAATACTTCGTTATATTTTTTTCTTCCACTATTCTTCCTCCTTAACTTCCTTAACTATATCTTCTTCCTTATCTTTATGATTAAAGTAAAAATCTCTAATTTGTTTCTCCACTTCTTCTTTAATGCTAGGATTTTCTTTTAAGTAAATTTTAACATTTTCTTTTCCTTGACCAATTTTTTCTCCTTTATAAGCATACCAAGCGCCACTTTTTTCTAAAACACCGCAATCTGCTCCCAAATCAATAAGTTCTCCTTCTTTTGAAACACCTTCGCCATACATAATATCTACGACAGCTGTTTTAAATGGTGGAGCAACTTTATTTTTAACTACTTTAACATTAGTTTTATTACCTATAATTTGATCTCCCATTTTTATACTTTCAGCTCTTCTTATATCAAGCCTAATAGTTGAATAAAATTTTAGCGCTCTTCCACCTGGAGTTGTTTCTGGATTTCCAAACAAAACCCCAACTTTTTCTCTTAATTGATTTATAAATATAGCTGTTGTTTTTGTTTTATTAATTGTTCCTGATAATTTTCTTAAAGCTTGAGACATAAGTCTTGCTTGTAAACCAACATGAGAATCTCCCATTTCCCCATCTATTTCCGCTTGTGGAACTAATGCTGCTACTGAATCTATAACAACAATATTAACGGCTTCACTTCTAACTAATGCTTCACATATTTCTAAAGCTTGTTCTCCAGTATCAGGTTGTGATAATAAAAGTTCATTTATATCTACTCCTAGAGCTTTAGCATATACAGGATCTAAGGCATGCTCAGCATCTATAAATGCTGCACGTCCTCCTTCTTTTTGAACTTCCGCTATAGCTTGCAAAGCAAAAGTTGTTTTACCTGAAGATTCTGGACCATATATTTCAATAATTCTTCCTTTAGGAAAACCTCCAACTCCTAAAGCAATGTCAAGACTTAAAGAACCTGTAGATGTAACATCAACTTTCATATGTTCTTGCTCTCCAAGCTTCATTATAGCTCCTTTCCCAAATTGTTTCTCAATATCTGCTAAGACTGATTCTAAAGCCTTATCTTTTTCTTTAATGTTTTTTGTTGTTTTCATAATTTTTTCCTTCCGTTTCTTCTCTTACTTCTTCATTGTATTATAATTTTATTTGTTTGTCAACATTTTTTCGAACAATTGTATTTTAGAACATTTTTTTGACAATAATTGAATTATTGCTTAGCAATTTCCAAATTGTTGCAAAAAAAAGAAAGCAATTTTTCAATTATTGCTTTTTCATTTCTTTAGCTAACATTATATTTTTTACATTATTTTCCTTTTGTTCAAAAGTTATTAAATCTCTTAATGTCTTTGCAATAGCACTAATATTGTAGTTACCTCTTATACTTGCTTATTTGTAATTATACACTAATAATATTATATTGTAAGAAAAAAAAGCACAAAATGCTTTTTATATCTCGCTAAAAATAAAATCTTTATTAGCAACGTAATACTGACAACCTGACACAATCGACAAAATTGTGGCTGCAAAGACAAATAACTGGTCAATCCTTATACCAAAAAAAGCAAAAGGTAAATTATAGAATAGTGTAAGAGTTAAACCAATCATCATACAAATAGTTTTAATCTTTCCTGGCCAGCTAGCTGCTACTACACGACCTTTATTACCACTAGCCATTTTAATTGAATCCACTACTATATCTCTTGTAATAATAATGACAGGAACAATCACACTGATAAAATCATTATATGCTAAAATAACTAATAAACCATTAACAAGGACTTTATCTGCAATCGCATCCATTACTTTACCAAAATCAGTAACTAGGTTCTTACTTCTTGCAATATAACCATCTAAAAAATCAGTTACAGAAGCAATTAAGAATAAAACTCCTGAAATAAGATATTTCAAATCAATATTTTGAACTCCCATTACAGAATAAACAGGAAAACTTAAATTTAATTGATACCAAGGAAATACAAGTAAAATTAGGATTATAACTGCTAAAGCAATTCTAACTACTGTGATTTTATTTGGTAAATTCATTTTTTTCATTCTACAACCTCTTATCTAACATAACTTATCTTATCAGTTATCCCGTTATCAATAGCTATTTGTTTAACAGACCATACAACTAGAAAAATAACTATTAAAATACCAACTATATAAACTAATACTCTTAATTTACTAATATTATTTTTTTGAACAGTGTAAGGGGAAACAATTTTTTCCTCTTTCCTCTCTTCTTCCTCTTTTTTTTGTCTTTCAACTTCTTTTTCAATTTCTTCAACAGGAATTTTTGAAGTATACTCAAACAAATACTCATTAAACGAATCGATTGTCTTATCAGCATCAAGTCCAAGATACTTAGCATAATCATAAATATAATCTTTTAAGACAAAAATATCTTTAAAACAACCTATATTACCATCTTCAATATTTTCTAATATTAGTGTTTTAATCTTTAAATCTGCACTGGCTTCCTCCAAGCTAACTCCAGACTCTAAACGACTCCCCTGTAGCATCTTGCCAATCTCATTCAAAGTTATTCACTCCAATCTAAATTTTAATAAAAAAATAACACTTAATAAGCCATGTTCTGTACTTGAGGTTTCCCTCAAGTGGCAAATATTTATCTACTTGTTACCAAGTCTTTTGCATCGTTTAATTCCTAGCAAAAGCTCCCCTACCATAATTTGGGTTTCTCACTCGTGGGGTTTACCACGTTCCACCTATTTCGTTTCCAAAATAGCTCGTCTCTTTGGCACTTTTATATCTAATTTAACCATTTGAGGTTATTTCGAAGCCGTCAGTTACCTGCCTTGGGTTATTAACTTCCCCAAGCACGAACACTTACAACCACTTCTCAGGTCGTGTGAGCATGGACTTTCCTCTACATACTTAAATGCAGCATTTGCCTAAAGTATTATTCATTTCTTCCAAAGACTACTTTTTCTAATTGACTAAGTCTTCTAAGAAGGTCATTGTTATTAACTCCAGAAGTACTATTAGATGATTCAGCTGCTTCAATATTAGCTTTAATTCTTCTGATCTCAGCCTTTAATCTCGTATTTTCTTCATTCATATCAGATAAATCTTTTTCTAGCCTTTTAATGATTGTCATAAACTCAGTATAATCTTTAATGACTAAATCAAGAAACTTATCAACTTCTTGTGGTCTATAACCACGAGCATCAATCTTAAATTCTTTATCTAATATTTCTTGTGGAGATAGTTCTAATTTATCACTATACATAATAATCACCCTTCTTACATAGTCAATTATAAATTAAATGCTGTTACATTGTCAAGAAAAGTATTATTTTGGCAAATTTTGTCTTATTATGCAATTTTATATTATTCTTTTTGTTTTCTTATATCTTCATTTTCAAAATCACTCGAATTTAAACTTATAATGCTCATACTAACATCATTAATAATTTCTTCGATAAAGTAGTCAACTCTTAATATAAATATCACCCTTTCTTTCCTCATTATAATTATATTCTTCTATACTTTCAGTATTTTCGACAATAGATGTCAATAAATGTCTAATATAAGAAATTGAAAAACCAAAAGTGACTTTTTTTCCTTATTATAGTATAATTATAAAAGGTGATTTATGTGTTATATCCAAACAATATAAAAAAGAGTTATAGCAAACAAAATATTTCACATGGTAATCGAGGAATGGACTTAGAAAGTGAACTTAATATTACCAATAATTATTACAAAGAGAAAGACTTGGCTTTAATATATAAAAAACCTACTCCGATTGGTATTGTTGATGTTTCTTACAAAAATCAAAAGAAAATAATTGAAAAAGCTTATTTTAAAGAACAATCAACACTAGATTATAATGGGATTTATAAAGGTAAATACATTGATTTTGATGCAAAAGTAACTAAAAACAAAACAGCTTTTCCTCTTGCAAATATTCATAAACATCAAACTGAACACATAAGAGGAGTTATAAGACACAAAGGTATAGCTTTCTTAATCATCAGAATGAATAATATAACATATTTTTTAAAAGGAGAAGATTACCTTTTCTACATTGATAATAATATAAGAAAATCAATTGATTATAATTATATTAAGGAAAAAGGATATGTTATTAAAGAAAGTTATTTACCACCACTTGATTATTTAAAAATTGTAGATGAAATTTATTTTAAGGAGAATGAATATGAATAAAAAAAATACTAATACAAATAAGAAAGTCGTAAAAATTGAAAAGAAAAAAACAGATCAAAAAGTTGAGAAGAAAGAAACAAAAAAAGAACCAACTAATAAGAGTAAACTTCGTAAATATCGTATTAAAAACTTTATTCTAATTTCTTTAATGGTTTTAGGCATTACAGGAATTTGTACAGTTATTGCTTTCTTTCTTTATATTATTTTAACCACACCAGCTTTTGATGAAAAGAAATTATATAATAAAGAGTCAACTGTGTTGCTAGACATAAATGGCAATGAGTATGCCCGTCTTGGAGCAGAAAATAGAGAGCTTGTTACTTATGAAGAACTTCCACAAGTTTTAGTTGATGCAATTGTTGCTACAGAAGACTCTAGATTCTTTCAACATAACGGACTTGATATCGCAAGATTTGCCAAAGCTACACTAGGTCAATTAACAGGCCAAGCTGGAGCTGGAGGAGCATCGACTCTAACTATGCAACTTGCGAAACAATCATTTAATGGTACTGAAGCTAGTGGGATGGCTGGTATCATAAGAAAATTTAGAGATATTTATCTATCAGTATTTAAAATTGAAAAGAAATATACGAAAGAAGAAATTATTGAATTCTACGTTAATACCCCATGTTTAGGATATAACACCTATGGGGTTGAACAAGCAAGCCAAACATATTTTGGTAAATCAGTAAGAGACTTAACTTTGGCTGAAGCTTCTCTTCTTGCTGGAATATTTAATGCTCCTACTGCTTATAACCCATTTAATAGTATTGAATATGCAACAAAAAGAAGAAGTACTGTTTTAAACTTAATGGTTAATCACGGATATATAACAGAAGAACAAAGAGAAGAAGCTGAAAGTATTTCAGTTGAATCTTTAATAAATAAAAATGTCGATTTTGGTATTAACAAATATCAAGCATTTGTTGATGCTGTTACGGAGGAAGTTGAAGAAAGAACAGGTTTTGATCCTTATAATGTTTCCATGACTATAGAGACGACTCTTGACCCAGAGGTTCAAGATGTCTTAAATGATTTAAACGAAGAAAAACTAGGCAATAAATGGATTAATGATAAAATTCAAATAGCCATTGCTGTTACAAGTACAAAAGATGGTTCAATTACTGCTGTTAACGGTGGACGAAATTATAATAATGCTAGAGCTCATAATAGAGCTATTGCTATTAATTCTCACCCTGGATCAACAGCTAAACCAATCTTTGATTATGGTCCATATATTGAATATAATAATGGTTCTACATATTCTCCTTTCTTTGATAATAAAATGACTTATTCTAATGGGACTGAACTTAAAAATTCAGCTGGCGATTATTTAGGAATGGTAACAATGCGAACTGCCCTATATCGTTCAAGAAATATTCCTGCTGTTCAAGCTTTCCAACAAGTTGATAAAGAAAAAATTTCTGAATTTGTTCATAATCTAGGTATTGACTATGGGGATGAATTATACGAAGCAATGGCTATAGGGGGACTTGATGGCATTACACCACTTGATTTATCTGCTGCTTATGCGGCTTTTGGACGCGGTGGATACTACATTGAACCACATTCCATCACAAAAATCACTTATAATGATACTGGTGAAGTTCAAGAATTTAAATTTGAGCCAGTAAAAGCAATGTCTGAAGAAACGGCTTATATGATTACTGATATATTAATGACTGCTACTAAAAATGGTGTTGGAGGTAACTTAAAAGTAAAAAATACTGATATCGCCTCAAAAACTGGTACTTCAACTTATGATGCAGCTTTCTTAAAAGCTACAGGAATTTCCTCATCAGCTGCCAAAGATAATTATACAAACTTCTATTCTCCAGATTATTCTATTTCGATTTGGTATGGATATGATGCTAAAGACGTGTCCAAAGATTACTTCACGACTGCTATTAATGGAGCCAATCAAAAGAGTAAAATTGCAGCATTAGTTGGAAACAAAATATTTAAGCCTAATTCTAAGTTTGAACGACCATCAGGCGTTGTATCCGCCAAAGTTGAATGGGAAACGTTTCCTCCTCAATCTCCTAGTGAACATACTCCAGCAAATATGATTATGACTGAGTTATTTAAAAAAGGAACAGAACCATCGGAAGTATCAGATAGATATAATGATTTACCTAATCCAAATAATGGAACTTCTACTTCAAACGGAACAATGGTTGTCTTAAGTTGGGATGCAATTGAAACTCCAAAAGCAATTGACAATGCTTATTTAGAAGAATTCTTTAAAGAAAACTATCGTCAATTTGCAACAAAATACTATAATGACCGAATTTCTTATAATCAAAGTCATATAGGAACAATTGGATATCAAGTATATCAACAAATAAATGGTGCTTTAACTCCTCTTGGTTATACAACTGATACTAAATATTCAGCTACTTGTCTAGGAGAATGTACATTTGTTATAAAGTCTGCTTATAGTATTTTTAAAGATAATATGAGTTCTGGATTAACAATCGATGTAAAAGCTAGTACGCCTTCAAATCCAAGTGGTAATGATAATCCACCAAATAATCCAGATAATCCTAATAATCCTTCAACTAATGATCCACCAACTACTAAAGAATTACAAGTAAAAATTATGAATGCTTGTTTACCAATAAAAAATGAAATGTATAATGACGAAGAATATACAAAAACTTCTAATCCAATTATAGTAACATATGATGGTAAAGATGTTACAAAAGATGTTAAAATCACAAGAAGTCAAAATGAAATCGACCGTTCATTTGAAGGCGTCTATACAATAAAATATACAATTACTTATAATGGTTTATCGAAAAACGTTGAAAGAAAAATTACGATTTCCAATGGGTGTTCATAATAAAAAGAAGTATTGCTTTTAATACTCCTTTTTAATTGTCTTAACTTTCATTTTCGGATACTTCTTTTAAAAGTTTTCTAACCTCTTCTTCTCCTATTTTTTTATTTTCATTATAATAATAAATCCATTCTCCATCACTAAATTTATATTGATAATCATTAGTGTTATTCTTTATTATAAATTCATTTAAATTATTAAATTGTCTTAAAAAATCTTTAGTAATACTATCCTCTTCTACTCCTATTATATATAATTTAGAATTATTTGGAACAGAAATATTAGTATCACTACCTACTTTGCAATTAAGACTTTCATCTAAAACTCCTGCTCCCACCATTAAATAAGTTGTTAAATCGTTATTTGAAGAATTTATTTTTACTTTACTTAAAATTGGATTAAGTTCATAATCTCGAGCATGGTCATAGCAAAAACCTAATGTTAATTGCTTCACTTCGCTACTTATATTTATTGAATAATCTATTGTTTCCTTATAGTTATCATAATAATCTACTATTAAATCTAATATTGGAATGTTTATATTAGTTAAATCTAATTCATTTATTTTATCATAACTGATATAAAGATGTTCAACTTTACTTAAATCTAATGCATTTATATAAGAGGTGACAGTTTCTACGTCTACATCTTCCATTATATCTATATGTACAAAAGCATCATCCATAAGGGGAATACTTTTAAGATAATTTATCCTACTGGTATGATTACTATCTTTTTTTACTTTAGTTCCTAAATTATTTATAGGAGTTTGTTCATTATTAAGTTTGATAAATTCTGTATAATCAAAATTATATCCAACAGAACTTAAATCTTTGTATGTTATATTTGATAAATCTATTTTTTTAAAGTCAATTTGCTTTTCTAAATCTATAATCACAAGACTATTTACATTATACTTTCTTATAACAGAATTTATGTAATCATATACTTTGTCATCAGTAAGAACAATATCACTTGGTTTGTAAGCCTCCAAATATAATGTTTCATCATACCTACTAACATCAAGAGCATTTTCTTTTAAAATAGTTTTAACTTCATCTTCTAAAATGACAAAATTCATTTTATCAATAGCATCATCTATAGTTCCAGTATTACTATTATAACAAAAATGTGAATTATTAGACTTATTTGTTTCTCTTATATTTGTTATAGAAGTATTACTAAATTGTTGATACCAAGAATCACTAACATCATCAACATTTACATTAACTAATTCAAAAACAGAATTACTTGGTAATGTTATAATAGTGTCATTATAAATTTTAGCTAGACCATCTACATAATAATGCATATCTAATTCTTTATTGTTAGAATTAACAATTAACTGTTTTAACAAAATTTCATCTTCTTTATAATTTTCAGAATAATTTGTTTGTAAATCAAAATCTTTAACGCTATCATTAATTACAATATTATAACTAATTTCTTTATCTGCATTATGCACAATATATAACATATTACACTTTATATTAACAAGGTTTAAATCATTTATATTAGCACTTGTATCAAGTGAAAAAGTTTGCAAACCTTCTATTTTAGAAACCACTTCCAAATATTCATTTATTAGATTAGTTGACATATTCTTTGTAAATTCTAAACTTAAATATGAATTATTATTACTATATTCATTGGAAATAAAGGTAATATTTTGTAAAAAGGACTTTATATCTTCCTTATTTGTATTTTCGCTTATAGTAACACTAATATATTCATAAACATTATCATAAAAAGGAACATAATTAAAATCAATATTTGGGCAATCAATTATAAGACTTGTAACATTTGATAAATCTATATCAGTAAAATCGATAGCTGTTTTGTCCAAAGCAATATGTATAGTACCGCTATTATACTCTTCAACTTTTTCCTTTATTTTCTCAAGTAATTCACTTGTTATCTTGACCTTTTTTTCATCATAAACATCTGTACAATCTTCAGCATGACCAAAAACAATAATCCCACTATTATCAATTTCATAAACTGAGGCAATTTCATTGGTAGTTTCTTTTCCACAACTTGTCAAAACTACTCCACTTACCATAAGTTCTAAAATCTTTGCAAACTTCTTAGCTTTTCTTTTCATATTCATAAATCCACATCCTTAAAAAACTTTACCTATTATATAACTAAAAAAGACTACTGTAAATAGCCTTATTTCTCTTCTCTATTAGGACACTTCGTAAATAAACATTCACTACATTTAGGATTCTTAGAGACACAAGTATATCTGCCAAATAAAACTAATTGTTTATGCATTTTACCCCATTTATCTTTTGGAAATATTTCCATTAATTTATCTTCAACTTCCCCAACAGTAGCACTTTCCTCTACTAGTCCTAATCTTTTTGTTACTCTTTCGACATGGGTATCAACAGCAATAGCAGGAACATCAAAGAGTTCACTTAATAAAACATTACAAGTCTTTCTTCCAACACCTGGTAAGCTCTCTAGATATTCTCTATTATTAGGTACTTTACCATTATAATCACTTATTAACTTCTTCGCTATTTCAATAACATAGCTACTCTTCTTGGATCCACTTCCAAGAGGTCTTATAATTTCAAAAATATCTTCCGATTTAAGTTTACTTAAATCAAAAATATCGTATTTATCAAATAAAATTTCAGTCTGCTTATTGACTCTTTTATCTGTACATTGAGCACTTAATACGACTGCTATTAATAATTCATAATCTTTTTTATAATTTAGTTCACATCTTGGATTAGGAACCATTTTATCTAATTTTTCATATATATCATTCGTCTTCATCTAACCAATTACAATCAAACAATTCTGTGTTGCTTGCCTTTCTACTTCTTCTTTCTTTTAAATGATGTTCCACATCTTCTTTCGTTTTAATATTATTTTTTTGCCACTCTCTTAATATCGCATCAATATATCTTATATTTGCTGCTCCACTTAAGACCGCTTCTTTTAATGCTGCTATAACGATTTCTTCACTAAATCCAGCCATCAACCAGCCATTTATTATTTCGACTTGATAACTTGATATAGTTTTACCAAATTCTCTTTCAAAGATTTGAAAAATATTCTCTTTTTCTTCTTCTATAATTTCTTTTTGAGTATTTTCTTCTATACTTTCATAAAGACCATTTAGATTTACAGTCTCAATTCTTCTACCATCTAAGTCTTTACTAGTCTCTAATGTGGCTAATTTTTTTACCATCAAAGAGTTAAAAGAATTCATTACTATATTAGAAGGTAAACCTAGTGTTGAACTCATAAGTTCTAAATCAAAATTATCGCTATAACTATTATCTAGATACATAAGGACTAAAAATTCGTTTAAAGATAGATTATTAGCACTAGCTAGTTTAATTAGCAAATCTGTTACAACAAACTTTTTTCGTTTTAAAGCTTTTTTGATTGCATTTTCCAAATAATCACTTCCTTATGACTAAAGTTATTTTATCATAAAAACATAAGAAAAAACATAAGAATATTTTTTTAAAAAGTATCATTTAAGCAACGAAGAGATAGTAATTAAGAAAATATATATAATAATACTATTAAAAGATATTTAATGTTTGAGTGCTAACCATCGGTCTAATACTTTTTTATTTGATAGTGGGAAAAGTTTTATGGAAAACAAGTCGTATTATACTTTCAAAGGTGCTCCTTCATGGGGTATTTTAGGAGGTTAAAAAGTCAAAAGAAGGTATCTTTATGAAAAAAATGAACAGAAGTTTACTAGTAATCATAAAAATATTATTGTTTATAATATATTATATTTGCTATTATATAAATGAAAAGAACGATACATTAATTTGTATCGAATAGTCTAAAGACTTTTTGAGCAGCACTCGTATCTTTATATTTGAATTTTATCATATTATTATATATTTTTCAACTTGTTTATTCTCTCATTATAATCATCACTCTTAACGATATAAGATCCAACGACTAAAATATCAGCCCCATTACCTTTAATACTTTTAGCAGTACTATCATTTACTCCACCATCAACAGCAATTTTAAAATTTCCTTTTAATTTTGATAGTTCCTTTATTTTATCTAAATTATCTTGAATAAACTCTTGCCCCCCATATCCTGGCACAACACCCATTATCAAAACTAAGTCAATGCTACCTAAATATGGTTTTATTCTATCAATACTCGTATCAGGATTAAGAGCTATTCCTACTTTCAAATTTGCTTTTTTTATTTCTTTAATAGTACTTGCTACATCATCAACTGCTTCATAATGAAAAGTAAAATATTCCGTATTAAGTTCTTTAAAAACTTCTAAATAATCTAGAGGATTATAAGCCATTATATGGACATCTAACTTCTTTTTAGTATTACTTAAAAACTCTTTTAATTCCTCAATCTCATAATTAGTATTATGAACAAATTTATTATCCATAAAATCGACATGGATATAATCAGCACTAGATTCTTCTATTAAACTAATCGTCTTATCGATATCAAATATTTTAATTAAATAAGTAACAGATACTTTCATTTTACTTCCCTCAAAAACTTTCTATAATTATCATAACGACTTTTCAATATTTTTTTATTTTTTACAGCATCCTTTACAGCACAATCTCTTTCATTTTCATGTAAACAATTTTTATAAGGACACTTATATTCCTCAAATTCAACAAAAGAGCTTTTTAAATCTTCTTCAATCATATCATCAAAATCTAGAGAACTAAAGCCAGGGGTATCAGCAACATAAAAATTATCTATTTTAAAAAGTTCCACATGTCTAGTTGTATGTTTTCCTCTTCCTAGTGCTTCACTAATTGGATTCGTAGCTAAATGAAGTTCTTTCGATAATTTATTAATAAGGCTTGATTTACCTGCTCCTGTTTGTCCTGTTAAAACAACTATTTTGTCCTTCATAATTTTCTTTAATTTCTTTAATTCTTTATTAGCTACCACTTTAATACCTATTTTTTTATAATAACTAATAATCTTATTCAAAGCTAATTTCTCTTTAAAAGTCAATAAATCAATCTTTGTAAAACAAATAACAGGTTCAATCTTATTAAAAAGAACATTAACTAATAACTTATCTAATAAGTTTAAAGATAAATCAGGTTTTTTAACACTAGTTATAATAAGTGCCATATCAACATTAGCAATAACTGGTCTTTTTAGTTCATTACGACGAGGTTTTATTTCTTTAATCTGTTTTTCTTCTTCATTAATTTTAACAATATCTCCAACTATTGGAGATATTTTGTCATTGCGAAATTTTCCTCTTGCACTACATAGATAAAGTTCATTATTTATCTTTACTGTATACAAATTACTAATTATTTTAACAATTTGTCCTTCCATATAGCACCTATTCCATTCCATCACATACTTCTTCTAGTGGATTACACTCAGGTTCTTCTTCTGGTTTTTCAGCCACTCTAATAGTTAGTGTCGCCCCAGACGTAACAGTATAGCCTTCTGGTTTACTTTGATATAGTATGGTTCCTGCTTCGACTTCAGCATTTGGAACTCTTTCGAATTTACAATCAATATTATATTGTTCACAGAAATTTTCAATTTCTTGCACTGTAAATCCTTCTTTAAAGTTAGGATATTCCGTTACAATATTCGGGATATATAAAGTAATTGTATCTTTTTCCTTTAATTTTTTACCAGGTTCAACAGATTGTTCTATTACTTGACCATCAGTATATTCATCTTTTTTATCAACATCTTTTTTCTTAATGATGACATAAATTCCATAAGCTTCTAGCTTTCCTTGAGCCGTCAAATAGTTTGCTTTCTCTGTAACAAAATCTTCTACTGTATAATCATTATTTTTAGCAATATGTAAAGTTATTTCTGTTCCTTTTGTTCTTTTGGCTCCTGCTGATGGTGAAGTTTTAGCAACTCTTCCTTCTTCAACCTCATCATCACTTACTTCTTTTGTATCTTCAGCTATTTCAAAGCCTTCATTTTGAAGTTTTTCAATTGCTTCTTGTTCACTTAATCCTCTTACATCAGGTATTTTAATCTCTTCTTGAGTCGTAAGTCTTGGTAGTAAAACAACGATACTTGTAATTATAATGACTAAGGCTGTAAAAATAATCGTTAAAGCAATTAATAGTTTATTTTGTTTCTTAATATCGGTATTTGTTATTTGTTTTACAAGCACTTCATCATCATCTTTTTCTAAGTTTTTTTCTTTAACAACTTCTTCTTTTTTCTTTCTTGGCTTTTCATCATCAAATTCTTCATATTTAAACTCATATCTTGGTTCATTAATTCTTGAATCATCCATAACTGTTTTTAAGTCTTCTAACATTTCTCTTGCATCGTTATATCTGTTTTTAGGATTTTTAGCTGTCGCTCTTAAAATGACATTTTCAACACTTTGAGGAATATCAGGTATTTCATCCCTAATACTAGGTAATGGTTCTTTTAAATGTTTTAACGCTATTTCGACAGCATTTTCACCCTTGTAAGGTAACTTTCCAGTTAATAATTCATACATTAAAATTCCCATGGAATAAATATCAGACTTTAAAGTACTACCACTACCATTAGCTTGTTCTGGTGGAAGATAGTGAACAGAACCCATAACCGAATTAGTCTGAGTAAGTTGGGTACTATTCATTGCCATCGCAATACCAAAATCAGTTATTTTAACAAGTCCGTTTTCTAAAATCATAATATTTTGGGGTTTGATATCACGATGGATTATATAAGAGTCATGAGCAACAGATAAACCATCCGCAATTTGTTGCATGATATCAATTACTTCTGTAATAGTAAGTTTTCCTCTTTTTCTTAAAACATCTTTTAATTGTTTACCTTCGATATATTCCATAACAATATAATATTGATTATTATCTTCTCCAACGTCATATACTTCAACAATATTTGGGTGTGACAAAGAACTAGCTGATAACGCTTCTCTTTGAAAACGACGGACAAATTTTTCATCACTAGATAAATCCCCACGTAAAACTTTAACAGCTACATTACGGTCTAAAATTGTATCATAAGCAAGGTAAACGTTAGCCATACCACCTTCACCAATCGACTTTATAATTTGGTATCTATCATTAATTTTTTGTCCTTTCATTATCACTTTTCTTCACCACCTTCTATAACCAAATAAGCTACAGAAATGTTATCTGTGCCACCCCTTGCATTACTCTTACGAATTAACTTGATAACTTTTTCTTCAATATCTAATTCCTCATCATTTAAAACTTTCTCAATTTGTTCTTTGGATAACATATTAGTTAAACCATCACTTGACAGTAAGATACCATCTACTTTTGTATCAACTTCAAAAACATCTAAATCAACATTTGTTGTTGCTCCTAAAGCTTTCATTAAAACATTCTTCTTAGGATGGTACTTAGCTTCTTCTTCTGTTAAATCTCCTGCTGCCACAAGTAAATTTACTAATGTATGGTCATGAGTTACCTTGGTAAGTTTCCCATTTTTTAAAACAAAACCACTAGAATCCCCAATATTACCAAAGATTAGAAAGTCATCAGTTAAAAGGGCCATTACAGCAGTTGTACCCATTCCTGTACTTTCAGGATTTTCTTCTGTATAATCTAAAATATTTTTATTAATTTCGCTAATATTATCTTTCATCCAATTAATAGCATCAAGCTTAGAACCAACAGAAGCCAGTTCTTGAAACCTTTTTCCAATGTGAGTTACAACCATCGAACTAGCTACTTCACCAGCTCTATGTCCTCCCATACCATCTGCTACAATCATCAAATATTCTTTATTAGCATTTTTAAGTATGGTTACCGAATCTTCGTTATGGTCCCTTACTTTCCCTGAATCTGTTAAATAAAATGTTTTCATATTACACCTCTTTGCTTCTTAATTGGCCACAGGCAGCATCAATCTTACTACCAAATTCTTTTCTTATGGTGACATTAATTCTTCTTTTCTTTAATACATCATAAAATTTCATAATAGTTTCTTTATTACTTTTCTTAAATTCTAAGTGATTAGTTTCATTATAAGGTATTAAATTTACATAAACGTTTAAACCATGTAATAAATCTGCTAATTCATTAGCATTTTCTAAACTATCATTTACACTATCTAGCATAACATATTCTATAGTTACTCGTCTATTAGTTCTTGCAATATATTCTCTAATTGCCGTAATCAAATCTTCAATACTATACACTTTATTTACAGGCATTAACATATTTCTTATCTTATTATTAGGAGCATGAAGAGATATTGCCAAGTTTATTTGGAATTGTTCTTCGCTTAAACTCATTATTTTCGGAATTAATCCACAAGTTGAAACTGTAATATGACGTGCCCCAATCGCAATTCCCTTAGCATCATTAATTATTTTGATAAAATCCATTAAATTAGCATAATTGTCTAAAGGTTCACCAATTCCCATGACAACAACACTACTAATTCTTTGGGAAATATCTTTTTCAATTAATAAAATTTGTTCCACCATTTCATAGCTTTCTAGATTTCTCACCTTTTTAAGACGACCTGATTCACAAAAAGCACATCCCATATTGCAACCAACTTCACTACTAACACAAACTGACACCCCATAATCGTGTTCCATTAAAACAGCTTCAACATAATTTTTGTCACTTAATTCAAATAAATATTTTTTTGTTAATTTATCTTCTTGTTTTCTTTTAATAGTAATCAAATAAGTAGAAAAATCTGCTTTTAATTTATCCCTTATATCTTTTTTTATGTTACTCATCTCATCAAAACTACTTGCTCTTTTTTCATAAAGCCACTCAAAAACTTGTAAAGCTTTAAACTTTTTTTCATTAATACTTAGAAAATATTCTTCTAAATCAGTTCTTTTTATACCATAGATGTTTTTCACATTACCACCTAGTATTAATTATAACACAATTATACTTTCATAGCACTAGCTAGTTTTCTTATGACTTTTTTCTCAATTCTAGAAATATAACTTTGGCTAATGCCTAATATTTCAGCCACTTCTTTTTGCGTATATTCTCTAGTATTATTAAGACCATAACGCATTGTAATTATTTCTTTATCGCGTTTATTTAGCGTTTCTATTTCTTTCTTTAAGAACTCTTTATCCGTAATACTTTCAAATTCTTTGGCCACAACATCTTCATCTGTTCCTAAGATATCTTCAAGATGTAGTTCATTACCTTCTCCATCATAATTAAGGGCATCTTCTAAAGAAATCTCTCCTTTTCTTTTCTTATTCTTTCTTAAATGCATTAATATTTCATTAACAACACATCTAGAACAATAAGTAGCTAGTTTAATATTTTTATCTAGTTTATAAGTACTAATTCCTTTTATTAAACCAATTGAGCCAATACTAACTAAATCTTCAATGTCATATCCTGTACTTTCGTATTTTTTAGCTAAAAAAACAACTAATCTTAAATTATGTTCTATAAGCTTATTTTTCGCATCTATATCGCCATCTTGGCATTTTTTAACTAATTCAATTTCTTCCTCTTTAGATAATGGTGGTGGCAATATATCAGTACTACCCACAAAAAATAATTCATTGTACTTTCTTTTTAATTTATATAATAACTTCTTTATTAATCTAATCATTTAATCTCCTCCAATATATTTAAATTAATAATACAATCTATTCCATCTAATTTAATCTTTTTATCACTAATACCAACTAGAAAATTTCTTACTATCCTATTTTCAATAACTAACTTATCGACTTTATAGCACCTTAATAATCCATGGCTATTTAACGTATTAAATGGCACATAAATAGCATTCTTTTTACTTTCATCAAATAGTTCTTTATTAAGTAAAATAATACTTTTTCCACTATAAGGGTCTTTTAACTTATTACCAGTATCTAAAAAAGCATTAATAGTAATTTTATGCTGCTTAGTTAAAAATAATTCACAAGTATAATAATTGTTATAATTTAATTTTAAGTTTTTATTTTCTTTAAAATAAAAAATAAGAATTAAAGGTCCTAAAATAAACATTCCTATTATATTGATGGATAACCCTTTATGAAAAAAAATTAGTCCATCATTTTTATAAGATAATTCAATGTTTAGAAAATACATAAAACCACCTAGTAACATACTAACTAGGTATAAATGAATAAAGTTTTTTAAGAAATATCTTAAATCTTTATAACCAAAAGAAACTAGTAACATACAAATACTTATAAATACTTTAAATAAGAATAAAGTATAAGTATTAAAAGGAATAAATAAGGCAATAATGCTTATTCCTCCTAATAAACTACCTAAGACTAGACGATACATCTTAGCTTTTCTCTTTAATAACTTATTAACAATAATAAGTAAAAACAAATCAAAAACAAAGTTAATTAATATTACTAAATCAAGATATACAATCAATAGGCATCACCAAATATAGAATAATATAACTTAATTAAAAATTTTGTCATTTTAGAAAGTAAAATAGCAATCTAACTATTTTATTAATTAACATCTTTAATGTATAATTATTATATATCTATTTTCTCTTGCATTTTCTTTTCACCTCATCAACACATTCAGCATGAATTGAAGTATTAATCTTTGTTAAACTTTTTAGCAATTCCATTTATTTATTAATAGAATTTAAATATTCTTTTTCAATTGGACTAAGTTCTTTTATCTGATATTTTTCATATTATAATTTTGCCTTTTCTACTGCTTTCTTATGACTAATACTACCAACATTATTAAAAACATTGGCATCTAAAGAATTCAATATTTTATCTAATTGATTAATATAATCTCTCATTCTCATCGGCTTATGTTTCATAGTTTGAAATTTAGCAAAGTCAAAATAGCTTGAAACTAAATTATTTAACATCAAAAGTTCTTCCTCAGTTAAATAATTTTTAGAAACTTCTATATCATTTATACTAGGTAATTCTTCTTAAGTCCCATAAAAAGCTCAACAGTATTGCCGATAACTGCTAAACTTAATATATTAGGATTTATATTTCCATTATAATCTATTTCTCCAACAACTATCTTTTCAACAATACTATCAAAAGCTTCTCTATTAAATTCTTTTAGAGATAAAGGAATGTTTATTGTATTTTTATCAGCATTCATTCTTCCAATAAATAAACAACCATCGTTATCACATATAAGTTCTATCAATTCTTCTTTTGCAAATATCCTAGTAGAATAAGAAAACAAACGATACAATATTTGAAATTCTTTATTGAAAAACTCTAATTTGTTATCACAATAAACTACTGTGTTAGTTTCACAATTTATTGTTAAGTCATCTGTTTTGATTAGTTTTCTATATTGACTACTTCTTTTTTTCAGTAGGTGCTATTCTAAATTGTAATTTCATCATATCAAGTGGCTTATTCATATAGTCATCAATATCACTTTGGAATAGGCATTTTCTATCACTATCTTCCAGTAGGTATAACAATATCATTACTAATTATCGAATAATCAAAAATAATTAAGTCTATATTCGTCTGATTCAAGATTTAAAAAAATTCTTTTTCATATTTGGTAACAAAGGCTTCATAATTTTGTTTTAAATAATCGTAGATTCCATATCTTACTTCTGGATCATCTTCTAATACAAGCAAGTTAATCATTATCCCGTTTGACAATATTCTACTTTCCTAATTATTTCAGACAAATATCTCATAAAATCCCCTTCTTTTTTATTTAAAATAGTTAGATCTAAAACTTATATTTAGTTTCCAAATGTATATGAATATAAAGGATATAACGAAAATAATCTCATATACTCGATACCTAATAAAACTAATACTAAAGGAACAAAAAGTATCAAAAGCCCCAAAAATATAGTTTGAACATTATTTTTTTTCCAAGCAGAAATAGTTAAAATAAGCATTGCCATAATTATTCCAGAGAAAA
>CAOJBM010000021.1 GCA_948329525.1 uncultured Mycoplasmatota bacterium | reverse complement strand
ATCTACACTTAATACTGCCTTCATTACTTACTCCTTTCTGAATTTAAGTCTTCTGTTTCCACCATTATTTCATCAAGCTTGTTTATATAGATTCTTTGACCTCACTATCTTAAACTAAATTAATAATAGAAATAAAAGTTGAACTGTCAATTTGTTAGATTCTTTGACCTCTGTAATTTGCTGTTCTCACTTAAACTCTTGGTAAAACATAAAAAAATAAGATATAAATATTAAATTATTTACATCTTAAAGTATACTTGCTATTAAACCACTTAAAGAATAATTCCAATTTTCTGGAAGGCTTAACATAAAAGACAATAAACCTTTAGCTTTAAGACTTAAATTTTTATCACGCAAGTGATAATTTGACATTACCATATAATTTTTATTTTTTTTGATTTTAAAGACCATTGTTTATCACCCTTTCTTAAAAAAAATATACATTTTCTCATGTGCATTGTTATATTTCTAAACTATCAAAATCTATACTATCCAAAGCGTTTTTTTGATTTTCGATATACATTATAATTGCTTTTATAATATATTGCTCTATGTATCTCTTATCTCTCTTTAACAGCTCATTAGGCAATACTTTTTCTATCTTTTCTTTATTAAAGGAAATTGTCTCATTTTGATTGCCTTTATTTTGACACAATATTTCTTCTAACATATCAAAAGTAATTTTTTTATTCTTACAAAGTTTTCTTATTTCAATCGCTTGTGCATGACTTGGTGTTAAATCTTCATAAGTTATTCCCATATAGACTGATTTTTGTTCTTCTTTATTCAAATAGGATAACTCAACCGCTGGTTTAAGTCCCATTGTTAAAGCAGTCCTTTTATATTTTAAAGCAGTCCTTTTATCTTTTAAAACAGTATCATCTACTAACTGTAGCAACTCAGGAATTAAATAAATTAGTCTTATATATCTATATGCTTTGGTTTTTATGTCCCCTATATCATCAACAGAATGACACTTTGTTCCCTTAAGGGACAAAGTGTCATTCTGTTGATGTTTCATTGCATCCATTTTCATTTTATAAGCAAATGCTTTTTCACTTGGTAATATTTTTTCTCTTTACATATTTGAATCTACCATTTCAATTGTTGCCTAATCATCGTTTAATTCTTTTACATACGCTTTGGCTTCTTTAATTCCTAATATTTCCATTGCTTTTTTTCTTCTATGACCTGATATTAACTCAGATTTATTGTTATTTAATGGTCTTATTGTAAGAGGATTTAATAATCCATTTTCTTTAATACTATTCACTAAATCATTTAACGAATCATCACTATTAACTTTAAATGGATGATTTTTAAAAGAGTCTATATCTTCAATTTTTATTTTCGTTAATTTATCCATGACAATTCACATCTCCAGATAATTCATATTTGAACTTCCATTCAATATAGCTTTCATAAGATATTTCTCTTTTGCCTCTTTTTCTTCGCATTATATCCCATTCTTTAATATCACAATATTGTTATCATTTATATTAGGTACACAAGATAAATCTATATTATAATTTGGAATTAATTCTTCTAACCACATAAGAGTATAAATTATATCTATCGGTTCTTTATATTCATACTTCTTAATTGAATTAATATTAACATTTAATATTTGAGCTATTTCTAATGTCCTGTCATCTTTTTGATTTCTATCCCCTTCTCATATCTAGTCATTGTTCTTCTTTTACATTCTCCAGTTAATCCTGATCTATCTGACACATCGTCTTGTGTCATTAATCTAAACTGTCTTACAAAGGCAATTCTTGATCCTTGTGATAAGTCTTTTAATTTTGGCTTTGTGTACATTACTCGCATTTATTTTACCTCCAATTCTTTGTCGCAATATACTTCTTTTTCATACAAAAAAGACTAAGATGTGTGATTAATTCAACATTTCTTAGTCTTTTTATATATAAATATCAACAAAGATTGGTTCTTTTAATTTATCTTTTTTACATTCAGGTATTTTATCTGCATATCTTAATATATCATCTTTTGTAATAATTATGCGGGTTAAGAACACATCTATGTCTGTTTCTAGTTTTGCCCCCCAGATTTGATTGCGGCTTGAGCAGCAGCAAGTCTTGCTATTGGAACTCTAAATGGTGAACAAGATACATAATTTAAGCCAATACCGTGACAAAATTCTACACTTGATGGATCTCCTCCATGTTCTCCACAAATTCCTAATTTAATATTACTTCTTGTACTTCTTCCTTTTTCTACTGCCATTTTAACTAAAGCACCTACTCCAGTTTGATCCAATTTAGCAAATGGGTCTTGTTCATAAATTTTAGTTTCATAATATGAATTTAAGAACTTACCAGCATCATCTCTTGAGAAACCAAATGTCATTTGTGTTAAATCATTAGTACCAAATGAGAAGAATTCGGCTTCTTGAGCAATTTCATCAGCTGTAATAGCAGCTCTAGGTATTTCAATCATTGTTCCAATATGATATTCCATATCTGAATTTTTCTCTTTTTTTACTTCTTCAGCAGTTTCAACTACGATATCTTTTACATATTTTAATTCTTTCACTTCTCCAACTAATGGAATCATTATTTCAGGTACGATATCATATCCGTCTTCAGCTTTTACTTCAATTGCAGCTTCCATTAAAGCTCTTGTTTGCATCTTAGCTATTTCAGGGTAAGTTACTGCTAAACGACAACCTCTATGTCCCATCATTGGGTTGAACTCATGTAATTCATCACACTTTATTTTAACATGCTCAACAGTTACACCCATAGCATCAGCTAACTCTTTCATCTCAGCATCAGTTTTAGGTATAAATTCATGTAAAGGTGGATCTAAATAACGAACAGTCATTGGTAATCCTTTTAATTCCTTATACATAGCTTTAAAGTCACCTTTTTGATATGGAATTAATAAATCTAAATATTTAGTTCTATCTTCTACTGTTTCAGATAAAATCATTTTTCTTAAATTAAATATTCTTTCATCATCAAAGAACATATGCTCTGTACGACAAAGTCCAATACCTTCTGCACCTAGTTCAATAGCTTTAGCTGTATCTTTTGGAGTATCAGCATTAGTTCTAACACCCAAACGACGATACTTATCAGCCCACTCCATAACACGACCAAATTCTCCAGCTATAGTAGCATCAACAGTTTTAATTTCACCATCATAAATATTACCAGTTGTTCCATCAATTGAGATAACATCACCTTCATGATAAGTCTTACCAGCTAGAGTAAAGCATTTGTTAGCTTCATCCATCACGATATCACCACAACCAGAAACACAACATTCACCCATTCCACGAGCAACAACTGCAGCATGAGAAGTCATTCCACCACGAACAGTAAGAATACCTTGTGCTGCTTTCATACCTGTAATATCTTCAGGACTTGTTTCTAATCTTACTAAAATAACTTTTTCTTTATTTTCAGACCATTTAACAGCATCTTCAGCTGTAAATACAACGCGCCCACAAGCAGCACCAGGACTCGCTCCTAAACCTTTACCTATTGGAGTAGCACTTTTTAAAGCACTAGAGTCAAACTGCGGATGTAATAAAGTATCTAAATTTCTTGGGTCAATCATCAATACTGCTTCTTCTTCAGTACGCATTCCTTCATCAACTAAATCACAAGCAATTTTTAAAGCAGCCTGGGCAGTTCTCTTACCATTTCTTGTTTGTAGCATATAAAGTTTACCATGTTCAACAGTAAATTCCATATCTTGCATATCACGATAATGTGATTCTAGAGTAGCACAAACTTCTTTAAATTCTTTAAAAGCTTCAGGGAACTTCTCTTCCATTTCCGCAATTTTCATTGGAGTACGTACGCCTGCTACAACATCTTCTCCTTGAGCATTAGTTAAAAATTCTCCAAATAATCCTTTTTCTCCAGTAGCTGGGTCACGTGTGAAAGCTACACCTGTACCACAATCATCTCCCATATTACCAAAAGCCATTGATTGAACATTTACAGCAGTTCCCCAAGAATAAGGAATGTCATTATCTCTTCTATAAACATTAGCACGTGGATTATCCCAAGAACGAAACACAGCTTTAATAGCACCCATTAATTGTTCTTTTGGATCACTTGGGAATTCACTTCCTATTTTAGCCTTATATTCTTCTTTAAACTGTCTTGCTAATTCCTTTAAATCATCTGCATCAAGTTCAATATCTTGAGTAACACCTTTTTCACTTTTCATTTTATCAATTAATTCTTCAAAGTATTTTTTTCCAACTTCCATAACAACATCAGAATACATTTGAATAAATCTTCTATAACAATCCCAAGTCCATCTTGGATTATTAGATTTTTCTGCTATAACTTCCACAACTTCTTCATTTAAACCTAAATTTAAAATTGTATCCATCATACCTGGCATTGAAGCACGAGCACCTGAACGAACAGATACAAGTAATGGGTTTTCTTTATCCCCAAACTTCTTTCCAGTAATCTCCTCCATCTTAACGATATATTCATTAATTTGGCTTTGAATTTCTTCATTAATTTCTTGTCCATCTTCATAATATTTAGTACAAGCTTCTGTAGTTATTGTAAAACCTTGAGGTACTGGCAAACCAATATTAGTCATTTCAGCTAAATTAGCTCCTTTACCTCCTAATAGATTACGCATATCAGCGTTACCTTCGCTAAATAAATATACATATTTTTGCATATAATTCCTCCTCTTAATTAACTATTCATTATTATAGCAATAACTTAAAACAGAGCCAACATAAACTGACTCTATTTGACATTATTAGACACTAATTTTTAGCTCTTGGATGAGCTTTTAAATATTCATTTCTTAGTCTATCTAACCCAACATGAGTATAGATTTGGGTAGTACTTAAAGATTCATGTCCTAAAAGTTCTTGAACTGCTCTTAAATCTGCTCCTTCGGAAAGCAAATGGGTCGCAAAAGTATGTCTTAATGTATGTGGTGAGATTTTGTGTTTTAAGGAAGCTGTTTCCACAATTTTTTCTAAGATATCTCTTATACCTGCTGTTGTTAATTTATTTCCTAAATGATTAACTAATAAATAGTCACTACTCTTCTTTTTTAATAGTTCATCTCGACTATTAGATAAATAGTCCTTTAAAGAACTTTCAGCATATTCTCCATAATAAACAATTCGTTCTTTATTTCCTTTTCCAATAATCCTAATACTTCTCTCATTTAGTGTTATGTCCTTTAACTTAATGTCAACAAGTTCACTAACTCTAATCCCTGTCGCATATAAAAGTTCAACTATTAATGAGTTTCTTTTTCCTAAAGCAGTATCAACTGGAATGCTTCTAATAATCTTCTCAAATTCATCATATTGCAAATAATTAGGCACTTTCTTTTCTTTTTTAGGATTGGAAAGTAACTTAAAATAATTAACATTAACTTTCTTTTTAACCATTAAATAACGATAAAATCCTCGTAAAGAGCTTAACATTCTAGAAATACTTGTATTTTTATATTGTAATTTGTCTAAATACTTTAAATATCCTCTAGTACTATCAATATTTAAATTTTTATAGTTTAAATTATTTTCTTTGCAATAAATAAAAAATAATTCAATATCGTTCTTAGAGCTTTCTATAGTTTTAATGGAATACTTTCTTTCATATTCTAAATAATCTAAATATTTTTTTAAATCTTTATTCATATCCATCACTATTATAATTATAACACAGAAAAACAAGCTATAGCTTGCTAATAAAATTAGAACCAATTCTTTTATTGACAGTAGAATAATCTTCTTCTCCATAAGCACTTTCAAATTCATCATTATCCAAGAATTCTTCAGGTTTATCTGGATCAAAATACATTTCTTCTATACTATAAGCAAGAACTTTTGCTTTTTCTGTTTCTGTTAAATAAAAAGTTTTTTTATTCTCTGCTGCTCTTTTGTAAGCTTTCTTAATAATATCTGAAATATCTTTTAATGTAGAAGTTTTTTCTTTTTTTAAAACATCCATATTCCATTCTTTTCCAAGTACTCTAATACAAGCACAAATGGTTTCTATAGCTTCCATCCTAATTTTTAATATTTTAGTATAATAACTAGCACTTGCAGCATCAACTTTGGGAGGAAAACCAAATTCATTTAATGGTCCATAAATAGCCATATTATCTCTTAAATTATGTAATCTTCCTATAGGAAGATTACTACTTTTTTTATGATTATAATCATAAATGTCCATTTTATTATTCCACCTTTGCTAGCTTAATTTCTTTTTCTTCATTTAATAGTTTTTCTAAATCTCTTTTAATAAACAAACCTAGTTCTCTTATTTCTTCGTAAGGCAATGAAAACAATTTAGATAAACTTGCTACAAATATATCATTTGTATATTCTTGATAACCATTTATATTTTCCAATATTAATTTTAAATTGTCACTAACTTTTTTATCCTTAAATTTATTATATATACGATTCATAATCCTTCTTTGGCGAATATTATTTAAAAGAAAATCGTAAAGATAAGAAACATCTAAAACTTCCTTTTCATCCATTGTAATTATCGCAGATTTTAATTTACGTGTTTTCCCATTTTCTTTAAAGATAATAACTAAAGGGCTATGCAAATACTCTTCACTAAGCAATTTTTCAAATATTAATTGAACTTTTAACAAGGTTTCATCACTACTACTAGTTAACTTATCTATTTCTTTTAAAGAATTAATATCTTTTTTATCATTAATAATAGACAAATTCCAAGAAATAGGTATATAATCGTGAGGTCTTCTCTCTATTGCTAACCAATACTTTCTCATCAAAACCACTCCCATAAATCTTAGTTAATTTACCATATTTATGCTAGTTTGTCAAATTAGCTAACATTAGATTTGATACTTTAATTATATATTATACTTTTAAGATTAAATGTTCTTTTCTATTCTGTACCTACAAATTGTAAATATAAAGTACCTTCTTCTACCTTATATTATTGAATGCTTCTTCATGCTACATAACAAAAAAGAATATCTTATTTAGATACTTATCGATTAACTTCAATAACTTTAGATCCAGCAAGAATATCATGAAGTCCTCGCTCATCTTTCCTAAAAATAATCATAAAATATGTGCTATAAGTAACAACAATATTTCCAAGCCCAAGAATTGTATAAATATTATAAAAACTATTAACACTAGTTACTTGGACTAAAATCATATTAATAATTGTAAATATTAGCCCATATAAAATCATACTTCTAAGTAATAAATTTCCTAAACTTAACTCCTTATCATCTTTCGACACTACTTTAATTTTAAGTAATTTCTTTCCTAATGTTTGCCCTTTATTAAAATATTGAAATACTACAAAATATCCTATCATCACAATTACTTCAATAGAAAAATAAAGACTTCCAAAACTATTAACATCATAAACTATCGACTTCATATCATTAACTTTATCATTTAAACTATCTTCATCAAGTTCTAAAACGTCTTGATATAAATTATTTAATCTTTCTGTTGCATCATTATATTGATAAAATGCTTTAGCAAAAATTCCACTACTACTAACTAAAGTCATAAAGAGATTTATAATAAAGAAATCAACAATATAAGCCGCTAATCTCTTATATTTAGTCTTCATTTTCCACTCCTCCTGTAATAGTAATATTATCAACTAAAAGACAAGGAGCACCAATAGAAGGTGTTGTATAAACTATCTCACAACCAATATCTATTATACTATTAAATATCTCTTTCAAATCAGTTACAAATATAACATTATTAATACCACTAACAATCTTCCCATTTTCCACTAAAAATCCTGAACTTATCTCTCCTGTATAAACTCCTGTATTAATATTTGTTGCACTACCAGACACCATAACATCATTAATAATTATTCCATTATCCATTTTCTTAATTAAATCTTCATAAGAACTAGCACCTTTTTCTAAATAAACATTTTTTACATCAATTCCTCCATTGTATGAATTACCTGTGCTCTTTTTTTTCGCTTCTTTAGCACTTTTATTATCATATATAAAACTTTTTATAATACCTTTAGAAAGTAATTCTTTTTTAGATGTTGTAGTCCCTTCATCATCAAATAAACGAGTACTTGGACTATTCTCATCTTGGGGATTTTCAATAATTGTTAACTTATCACTAAATTCTTTTTGATCTAAACTATCTTTTAACAAAGTAATTCCTTTATTAACACTAGTACCATTTAACATTGAAACAAAATAGCTAATTAAATCTTTAACAACTGATTCTTTAAATAAAATCTTATATTTCCCACTTGGAATATCTTTCTTATTTAAATGGATTTTATTAGTTAAAATTACATCTTTGGTAAATTCTAGAACATTTAAATCTTTTTTATCTTTAACAACAATAATTTTTGTATCCGTTACTGCTTCTTCTAAATCTTTTTTAGAAGTTATTTCACATCCATACTCATAATAACTATTATTACTTTCTAACGATAATCCTTCACTATTAACAATTTTTTTACTTACAGCATGATATTCAATTTGTTGTAAATAGAATGTACAATATGGTTCTTCTTTAGCCATTTGATAAGTTGCTATTAAAGCTTCTTTAAAATCACTTACAACTTCTTTTTTTATTTCTTTCTTTGCCCTAATTTGTTTAGCTTTAATTACTTCATCTAAAGTTTTATTTTCTGTATATAAAGCCATTTCTTTAATATCTGTTATTAAAGAATCATCTAAATACTCTGTATTTAAAGTTATAGTATTATCTTGGTAAGTTGCTTTTATTGTGTAAGTTGTAACATCCATTATTTGTTCTTTATGAACTTCATCATTGTGCATTTCTATATTACTAGAGTAAACATTATTAATTGTTAATAAAACATTTTTAATATCATTATCTAAACAAAGTTTTATAAATTCTTCACTATTCATCTTTTCCACCTACCATCATTTTAGATACTTTAATTGTTGGCTGACCAATTGTAACAAATACAGTTCCGCTTTCTGCCCCACAATAGCCATCTTCTATTACTAAATCATCGGAAACCATTTCGACTCTCTCTAATATTTCTTTTCCTGTTCCTATTAAGCATAAATCTTTTAAAGGTTTTGTCATCTTTCCATCTTCAATTAAATAAGCTAAATCAACAGAGAAGTTAAACTCGCCACTAGTTGGGTTTACAAGACCACTTCCCATTCTCTTACAATATATACCATATTTAATACTTTTTAACATATCATCTATTCTATCAGTTCCTTTGGCAATATAAGTATTAGTCATTCTTGATGTTGGTTCATAAGTATAATCTTGTCTTCGACTATTTCCTGTTATCTTATGTTTCATAACATCTTCATTTAAGTAATCGACCATATAACTTTTTAAAATTCCCTTTTCAATTAAGATGTTTTTAGAAGGTATTGTCCCTTCGTCATCTATGTTGACACTACCCCAACCATTTTTAATTGTTCCATCATCGATTAAAGTTACTTTAGAACTTGCTATTTGTTTTCCTAAAAGACCTGTAAAACAGCTAAGTTTTGGAGATACAGAAGTTGCTTCTAAGCCATGTCCACAAGCTTCGTGAAAGATTATCGCTCCAAAACCATTTTCTAAAATGACTGGATATTCTCCTCCTTTGATAGTTGTAGCATTAAGCTTATCTATTGCATCATGAACGGTATTTTTAACAAAATCTTCGATATTAACCTCATCAAGTAATTCGTATCCCTTAGCACTACCAATTCGGTCAAAGATATATTCTTGTACATCAACTTTTTTGACATAAATGCGGATAAGAATTCTAGTATTGATATAACTTGATTTAATGAATTTACCTTTTGTATTAGCAATCTCAAAATCATTATCTTCTTCAATAATTGAAGCACTTACTTGACTAACTAAAGGACTTTCACTTCTTGCTAGTTCATCTATTTTCTTTAATAAAGCAATTTTCTTTTCTGTATCATAATCATCATGTCTAATTTTAGATGCAACAATATCATCTTTTATCTCTTCTTTTAAAGTAATTTTATCTATTACTCTCTTACCATTATAATAACTATTAAGTAATTTTGCTTTCTCCATTAAATTATCAAAACTTAAGTCATTAGTAGCAACATATTTTGAGTGATTAGTTAGAATTGAACGTAATCCGATGCCTTCTTTTTTTAGCATTTTAATAGAATCAATTTTACTATCAATTAAACTATATATTTTTCTCTTACTTTTTTGTTTATAAATATCAGCATATGTACAACCAGTGCTTACTATTTCATTTAATAATTCTTCGTAATTAGTTTTATTCATTTATTATCACCTAACAAGTATTATAACACAAAAAAAGAAGCTATAGTAATTTCTTATATTCATTATAATCTTCATTTGTATAAGTACATAATATTATTTTATTAAAGCAATTATTCTTTTTTAAAAATTCTTTAATAGTATTTAGAGCAATATATGCTGCTTCCCCTTTAGGAAAATGATATTCTCCTGTTGATATACAAGGAATAGCTATAATTTTAAATTCATTTTTCATAGCTAATTCTAAAACACTGTTATAACAACTAATAAGTTCTGTTCGTTCTTTTTCTGTTACATTACCTAATACTTTTGGACCAACTGTATGAATTATATATTTACAAGGTAAGTTATAGGCATTAGTTAATTTTGCTTTACCTACATCTTCTTCATGAACCTGATTTTTGATTATTTGGTCACATTCTAATTTTAAACCAATTCCTGCCCTACTATGAATTATTCGATCGATACATTTATGACTTTTAATATTACATCCAATCAAACTAGGATTAGCAGCATTTACTATCGCATCAACTTTTAGTCTTGTTATATCTCCAAGCCATAAACAGAGTTCATGTGCTGTCTCATCATCACTACCTAAAGTATGATAGACATTATCTATTTCATAAGCAGGTACTATTCCTCTCTCTTTTAATTCAATTTCTAATAATTCTCTTTCTAAGTCAAGTATTACTTGGTCAATTTCTTCTGGTTCTCTTAAAGCTATTATATTATCTAAATATTCTCTTTTCTCATCAATATCTTCTGGCACTTCATCTTGATTTAACTGTCTGTTTTCTATTCTAAAATATTCAATAAGTTTATCGATTAAATATTCTTTTTCCATATCTTTCACCTATTATAAGTATATAGAAAATAATTTATTTTAGCAATGTTTTTAGTCTTAATCTATATCTTAAAAATATAATCTTTTAATATGCTATAAACTTCTTTTCTTTCTACAATTTGCTTACTCTCAATTAACTCTCTTAATTCAGGCATAGAACAAAATTTTATTGCTTGAACTTCACTTTCTTGTATTTTTATATCTTCAATTTTCAAATCATTTTTTCTTAAAATTAAAAAATCATAAAATTGTCTTTCAATAAAGTCTTCTCTAAATTTTTGCTCTTTTCTAAAAGAATACATATATCTAAAATCTTTAATAGAAACATTATATCCTAAATTAATAGAAACTTCTTCATTTATTTCTCTTGCTGCCGCTGATAAAGAATCTTGCCCAGCTGAGATATGTCCTGCTACTGATATATCCCACATATTAGCATTTTTTTCTTTATTCGCACTTCGTTGTTGTAATAATACTTCATTCTTTTCATTTATTACTGCTACAACTATCGCTCTATGCCATAAACCATTTTTATGTACATCATTTCTCGCTAAAACTTTTCCTGTTTTCACACCATTTTCATCAAGTACATCAATTAATTCATTGTTCATTATTATTTCCTCCATTCATATTCTATGTATCAAATCTATTATATCACATCTGATTTTTGCTTTACTTTTGAAAGTAAATGTAACTATTTTTCTTTAGTTATTAAATTAACATCAACACTATTGATAGAGTCAAATCTCTTAGTTATTTTTTCAGTTGTAATATTAATATCTTTTATATCTTTTGTTACTGTATCAATACTACGGCTTAATTTACTCCATCTCTCTCTGTAATGATTAAATTCTACACTTAATCTATTTAATTCTTCATGAATAACTTTTGCATACTTATCTCGTTCCATATTTTTAACAATCATACTTATAATAGTTAAAGTACTCATTAATGTTGTAGGACTTGTAAGCCATACTTTTTTATCATAAGAATACTTAACAAGTTCAGGGTGATAAGCGTTTATTTCAGCAAATATAGCTTCTGCTGGCAAAAAAAGGATTGCTTCGTTAGTTGTCTCTCCTGGTATTATATATTTATTACTAATAGCATCAATATGTTTTTTAACATCACTTTTAAATAATTTAGTAGCTGCTTCTCTATCTAGTGGTGATAACTTTCTATTCGTCATTTTCTGATAATTTTCTAGTGGAAATTTACTATCGATACAAATTGTTCCTAAAGGTTCTGGCGCATACAAAATAGCATCAGCAATAAACCCATTACTCATTGTATGTTGTTCTTCGTATATACCTTTATTATTTTCTCCAAAAATACTACTTAAAACATAATTTAAATTAACTTCTCCAAATATTCCTCTTGTCTTTTTATCAGTTAAAACACCTTGTAAAGAAACTATTTCTGTCGATAAACTATCAATTTTTTTCTGGGCTTCATCAATTTTGGATAATCTTTCTAAGATATTAGAAAAAGTTTTATTAGTTTTTTCAAAGTTTTTATCTAGTCTTTCATTTACTCGTTCATTAATCCGCTCTAACCTTGTTTCAATATTCTCATTTAATTTATTAAAATCATTACCAAGTTTATTACTAAAATCATCTTTAAATAAATTAATTTCTTTATTAATATTAATCTCAAACCTTCCTAATCTTTCGGTAATATTAGCTTCATTGGTCATTTCTTTTTCTTCTCTCAACCATAATTTTTTCGTCATATTATTTAATTTTAAGACAACCAATAATAAAAAAACTATTAAAATAACAATTACAGAAACTAAGATAATTACTATTAAATCCATAAAACACCTACTTCAAATCAAATTTTTTATTTACTAAAGTACTAGCAATATAAGCTATAAGCACTAGAACTGCTACTTTTACTAAAGCAATTGGATTAGTTAAGCACTCTGCTAAATTTAAACCTACAAAACCCCAAAAATAAACCATAAATATTTTTCCTATTAACAAGCCACTTAAATATTTCTTTAGCGACATATCTGATAACCCTGCTGCAATATTAACAGCAAATGCAGGTGTAAATGGTATAGCTAGAATAACAACTAATTGCTGTAATTTAAAATTATCTATTTTTTTCATTAGTTTATTAATTTTTTTATTTTTTCTTACTTTTTTATTAAACCAGTTTTGAAAGCCTTTTCGAACTATAAAGAAAGCAATTACACAACCTATTATAGTAAAGAACCAAGAAATCAACAAACCTAAAATATTACCAAAAGCCATAAAATTAATAACAATAAAAACACATAATGGTAATGCTGGTATTATACTTTCTAAAACAATTAACAAACAAGCAAGCAAGGGTCCAAAAGAACCAATACTATTAATTACATTTTCTATTATCTCTGTCATTTTTCATCACATTATTATTATACCTTAAATGAAAGATAAATACTATACTCTTTAAAAAAGCTATGATATAACTTGTGTCACATCATAGCCATAATATTCTAATATTGCTGTTGCTTTACGACTTTTAAATCCTTTTTTACAATATAAGTAATACCTATTTGTTTTATTTAAATAATCTTTATAATTTGTTAATAATTTATCATAAGGAATATTAATCGCCCCATCTATATGCCCTTCACTAAAAGTTATAACATCTTCTAAATCAATTAAAATTCCCATACTTTTATTATAGTCTTTTTTATCTATCCTCTTCATAACTATTCACCAATATATTATATGAGGAATATTATAGTAGTTATAGGGCAAATAAATTAATAATTTAGTTAAATTTTTTTTGAAAAGTTTAGAAATTTGTTCGGTGTATCGAATAATTTTTTAAAATTAATAATTCCTAATTCTATATGTTTATTAAGATAACTTTTGTGTCTTACTTGATTCTCATCTAGGTCTTACGTATATAGTTTTTTAGTATTTCACACTGTTTATTAAAAATTTAACCCCCTAAACTACGAAGTTTAAAGGGTATGAGTTTCAGCTTAATCATCGCCAAAGAAATCATCAAAGAATTCATCATCAGTTATATTATTATTAACTACAATACTATCAGCATCAACATTAATCTTAGCTTTGGTATCATCTTTCGCTTCTTTAATTTTAGCTTCTTTTATTGGTTCTACAGATGGGCGAAGTTCAACATTTGTTGGCTCCTCAATTTTAGGTATTTCTATGTTTGGCATTACAAATGGCTTGTCTTCTTTAGTTTTAGGAATTTTAGTATTAAAATCAATTTTATCTTGATGGTCTTTTAAAGCATTACTCTTCTCAATATTTTCCACAATATTAGAAAATATTTCACTATGTTCAGGAACTTTGATAACATCTTTCTTTTCTTCTTCATCTACTTTTGATGATTGTTTAATAGGTTGTGAAGTGATAGAAGAAATTCTCTCTTCCTCTTTCTTTTTTGCTTCTTCAGCTTTTGCTTTTTCTCTTGCCTCTTCAGCATCTAATTCAGCTATTTTACGATCAATATCCCTCATCATTTCATCAAGATTTAATCCCCCAAACAATCCTTTTCCACTGTCATTACTTGGTTTATCAAGTCCAAAAGGATTAGCATCTTTTTTTAATGGATCAGAAGCAAATGGATTAGGTCGATTGGCAAAAGGATTCGATTCTCCAAAAGGATTTTTATTGCCAAAAGGACTTGATCCACCAAAAGGATTGGATCCTCCAAAAGGATTAGGTGTACTACTCTTGCCATCACCATCTAAGCTAGCCAACATCTTTTGTCTTTTCTTTTCTTTAACAAATTCTTTAATATTAAATAGTTCAACTTTTTTCGTTTGTCTTTCGGGATAATCAGCTTTTTTAGCTTCAATTCCCCAATTCATTTCAAAATTTGGTGTATATTTTGTCTTAAATGGACTTAAACGCCATCTAATAATAATCGCTTCAAATAATTTTAATTTTTGTAAATCAGTTACTGTAACTAATGGTGTACTTGCTGTCTTATCTTTATCGCTTGATTTAACTTCTCCACACATCTTACTAATTTCTTCTAGAGCTGATAACTCAGTACTAATTAAGTAAATTAAGTTACCACAGTTACCTTTAATTGTTTCTGCAACTTCTGCCCCATATACTTGCTTTAATTGGGCAAAGTTTTGGATAATAAATGTAAACCTAATTAACCTACTTCGTGCTGCTGTAACCATAGAACTAACATCACGTAATTGTGGCATATTAGGAAATTCATCTAGAATAAAATTCGTTCTAATAGGAAGTTTACCACCATTAGCTTGGGCAATATCAACTAAAGATTCGTAACATTGTTTAATAAAGATTGTAGCAAGACCATGATATGTTGTTTTTTCATCTTGCACAATTATAAATACTGCTGTCTTCTCATTACCAATTCTTTTTATATCAAAATCACTATATGATAACATTTCAGATAAGTTTTCACGTGATGAGAATGTTCTAATCTTTTGTCTAAATACTGATAAAATACCACCTTTTGTTTCATTTGGTGAGTTAATTGTATTAGAGGCAAAGATATAAGCACTAGATGCTTCACCTTTTAAAGTAAAATACTCTTTCGAGAAATTACTAGGCGGAAATTTTTCTTCTCCCACAGTACTCATATAGTTAATGGAGTTTAAATTAATTTCTTCTTCTTTCGCATCTTCAAATAATCCTAAAGCTAACCCTGAAAAATAGTCTGCAGCACTTTTCTCCCAAAATGGATCAGATTTACCATTAGGATCACTTAAGATATTTAATGCTACGTCATCTAGTAACTCTGTTGCTTTATCATGATTTCCTTCTTTATAATAACGATGAGGTAATGTCAAAGGATTCCAAGCATTTCCTTTTTGTGGGTCACGGAAATTTAGAACGATAATATTGTATCCTCTTGATTTTAAATATTCGGCACTATTTTCGTACAATTCACCTTTAGGATCCGTAATAATCATTGATTCTCCGTGTTTCGCAAGTAAATTAACCATAGGAATTACGACAGTTTGCGATTTACCACTACCAGTCGCCCCAATTATTAAATTGTGGTATTCACCATCATCTACCCATAAATTAGTGCCATTATTAATTAAAGGAATACCAGCTGCTTCAACCTCAGGTGATGTAGGATCAACTTTAACTACACCCTTATCTTCTTTAATTTCCTTTTCTTTCGCCCATCTTGAATAACCTTTATTTTCTTTTTCGCCAATTTTTAAACCAATACCTTTTCCTTTATCTTTATCAAAAATATAAGATGAAACAGAAGCAAAAATAGCAACTAAAAAGATTAAAAACAATAATAAAGTAACTGGTAATTTATCTCCAGTAAAAGCAGGAAATGGATTTAACCCTGCAAATGCTCCATTAGCTGCAAAGGAAACAAAATTCTCTACTGCAATAGCACATAAATATAAAAGTAATAGACAAAATATAACAAATATTATTAAGTCTTTAGATGTTATTCGAAATTTCATCTAATACTCACCCCAAATCTAAAGTTATTATACTATATAACTTAATTTAACACAATTATTTACTATTATTTATCTTAAATAAGATAAATAATACAATTATAAAACCAAAGATAAAAATTAAAATTAATTGCCATGAAGACGATTCCTTTTCTTCTTTGGTTTCTTTTATAGAATCTTCTTCTTGAGGATTATTCTTATCTTTCTCATCTTTTTCCTCTATATTCATAACTAAAACAATATTTTTACTATTATCTTCTTTCTTAAAATTCCAAGTATAGGTATTTCCTTTAACACTAGTTGCATTATGACTCTGTACAGGATAAGTAGTTGTTATATTAACTATTAAACTATCTAATTCGGGATACTCTAAAAAAGCTTTAGAACCATTATTTGTTGATAACTGAATTGTATTAGTTGCTTTATTATAATAATATCCAATATTAGTAAAAGCTTTACGAGCGGCAAAGGAAGAGCTAATTGTATTTTTGTTAAATTTATCATAGTAATATCTAACATCTATTCCGCCTTCTCTTGCAACAAACTTTCTTACATAAATATCGTTTTCTGTCCCAATACTTTCAATATCATCGTCTTCAACAAAAACATTGTAATTAACTGGTTTGTCTAAATATATACTATTCAATTCTTCCAAATTATTATTATCTTGATGAATAAGTGTTTCTTCTTTAATTACATTTTCATCAATCGTTAAATTATATGTTGCAGAACAACCACATAACATAAATCCTCCAATTATTAATAATAACATTTTTTTTACTTTTCTCATATTTCCCCTCTATTCTTAATGATTATTATAATACTCTTCCATACTTATTCCTTTATATCCACTAGCATTAAATTTCCTTTTGTGGAATAAAATTCCATAGTCACTACCTAAAGCTTCAGCTGTTAAATATTGTTTACTATTATTATCATATCCCACTACTAAGGCGACATGCCCAACTTTTCCAGGCCTTCGTGGTCGCCAAATAATATCACCTGGTTTTAAGACAGGTTCATCACTTAAATCAACGACATTACCTAAACTAGCAAAGCTACTTGAATCATGTACTCCGATACTTACACCCCCATTGTGTATTGCCCAAGATATAAAACTTGAGCAATCAAGACCAGCACCAGATCCCCAAGATGGGTTTGCTCCTGTTTGAATAGAGCTGTGTCCACCACCATAGACATAAGGTAATTTAACACCCAATTTATTCATTTCGCCAATTAAAGTAACAGCGGCTGATACTACTCCAGCTCTTGTACCAGGACCAGCACTATTAACATTTGCTGCAATTAAAGCATTTAATTCCTCAATACTAGTTCCCTTACTAATTAAAAATTGATCAAGTCTTTGTCCTCTTAATATAACATCACCATTACTTGTTAGTGGATATTTAGGAACTCCTTCAAGTCCTTCTCCTCCAAAAGTATTTTTAAGAGTAGATCCTTCTATATAATAGGCAATAATCTCCGTCGAAGTTCTACCTTGTTCAGCTAAGTATCTTGCTCCCCACTGGCTTATTCCATTACCATGATTATGGTTAGCATAGTAAGCTAGTGTTGAGCTATTAATGTGTGATTCTATCCAATCTTTAGGTATCGCTTGATCTTTTTGTTTTAATATATAATGACTACTAGTAATTTCTTTAACTGCTAAAGCATCATACTGAGTAAGAAGTAAACTACCACTTTCATCTGTTATAACTATTCCTTGCGTATTCATAGCCGCTTCTTTGGCTATGTCTCCTGGATTAGATGTAAATGTTTGGGTCCTTGTACTATTTTCAATCGTACAAGTTTCTCCAGCTGTTTTAAAGACATAAGTTCTAGCAGCTATGGCAAATACTTCATCAACAACTAAATTATTCCAAAAACCAACTTCATTTTGAACAACACCAGCAACATAATCTTCAACAGAAAATGTTCCACTATCAGGATGAGAACTTGTCCCTATAACAGTTATCTCCTGACAAGGAGCATCATAATATCCTAGATTAGCTTGTTCATTAAGTTTATAACTAGCAATAATTGCAACAACAGCTAGAATAACTATAAGAATAAACATAAGTAATCCTAGTGGAGTTAAAGCAGCTAAAAGTCCTATAATTTTAGTTCCAAGAGCCATGGCTCCTTTTCCTACTAAAGAAGCAGCTTTCTTTCCTGCTTTTACCCCTGCCCTTTTTATAGCTCCTGAAGCAGAATCCAAAGGATGAGTTACTTCATGTTTTAAAGTTTTAGCCCTATTAATAGTATTCGATACTTTACCGATTTTTGCTCCAGCTAACTTACGTTGATCATTAAATTTATCAAACTTATTTTTAGGTTTAGTTAATTCTTTTCCTTCTTTATTCTTTCCTACAACATCTGGTTTCTGTTCTTTTGCTCCTTTTGACATCTTATCCGCTACATTAGGAGCTGAATGTTTATTTTTTTCTACTTGTTGTATTTCATTTTTGGCATTCTTACTTTGAAGATCATTAGAAGTTTTTTCTTCTCTTTCCCCTTTATTTTCCCCATTTTTATTCTCTTTTTCTTTGTCTAAATCACCTTTTTTTGAAGAATTAATTTTTTTATCATCTACATTTTTATAATCTTTTCCCGCTTCTTCTTTAGCTCTTCTTAATCTTTCGTTAACTTCATCTTTTTCTTCTCTTGCTCTTCTGTTTTTTTCATAATCAAATCGTTCTTCTAACTCTCTTTCGTATTCTTCTAGATTCAAGAGTTCTTCTTCGGTTAAATCTCCGTCTAGTAATTCATCCCCAGAATAATTATCAAAATCTAAATCGGTTAAATTTCTTTGCTGATCATTTCTATTATTCATCTTTTCACCACCAGACAATAAATCAATATAATTATATCATGGCATGAAGAAAAAACATAACTTATTTCTAAATTTTCAAAAAAATCATGTGTTACTATGAATCTATCCTAATAAAATCATTTTTAGCTAACCCTATAATGTCCTATAATATCTTCTTCATCGTTTTCTAAAACATCTTCTTCGTAATTAACTTGGGCAGGACTAACATGATGGATAAGAAAAGGAACACCATTTTTATTTCTTTTATCAGATATTATTCCAATATGATTTTCAAAAACTATGATATCGCCACCTTGCCATTCTTCAATCTTTGATAAATCCGTCGTTAAAGAAAGATGATTATTTTTAAAATAGACATTTAAATTTCTTACTCTTCGAAAGTCAATATTTTTATCTATTATTTCGATATTATATTTTTCTTTATTATTTATAATATCAGCATTTACTAATTCTCTTAAGTCATAGCCAGCACCTAACAAAGACATTGCTACAACATCAGTACAAACTCCATATTCATCATCTGAGTAACCTGTAGTATAATATTTACTTTTATATTTTGGCTTTGTTTCAATATATTCTAAAGCATTATTTAAAATATCTGTTTGGTCATCTATTCCGTCTTTATCTTTATCTACACTACTAATATAAGGTACAATTGAAAAATCACTGTTTGAATATTCTTTATGCGGAATTACATTGAACTTATAAGACACAATTATTAAGATAATAACTACTAAACATATTATTAAACTGATAAATAATATTTTCTTTTTCAATTTAAACCTCCAAAATAATTTTTAACTTTGATAAGAGCAATTATCGTTTTTCCATAATTTATAAAACTCTTCCGCAGTTGACCAATCATAGCCATATTTCTCATATAAATTACATTTTGTTATATCTTGAATAGCAAGAGCTGAAAGATAGGCATTTACACCTGTTAGTTCACCTTTTTTATACATATTTTCTAATACTTTAACAGCATCATTACCTAAAGAAACTATGTCTTTATAATAATCATTTTTTGTATAATCATAAGGATTAGATGATGTATTATCAGTTACTTCAGCAATTTTATCTAAGTTATCCATTATAACATCAGTAAGTTCTTTTATCTCAAAAGTTTTAATAAATTCTAATAACTCTTTGGCTTCATCTTCTTTTAGCTCATTATTGATAATAGCAATTTTAGGATTTACATCATAAAAAGATATATCACTTAATGATTTTTCAACTTCACCATAATATCCCACTGTGGCTTCAAGACCATTATTTAAAGTAATTTTTTCATTTATTCTTGCTGTTCCACAATATCCAAAATCTGTTTTAAAATAATACAAAGTGGCACTTCTGTTATTTTCATCTTTTAATAATTTTAAAGCAAAAATAGAAGAGTCATCTTTTTTTACTTTTTCTTCTTCATATTTCCAATCATTTGGAATAGTTAGTTCAATAACTGTATTATCAATTACTTTTGAATATTTTTTTCCTTCGTTAATTTCTTGCTTATCATCTTTTTTATTTTCACTTTTTTCCAGTGATACATTACTATAAATTTCTTTTCCAAATAGTAGAATCCTTGTTCCTGTTTCATACCCATTAGATGAGTCATCATTTAACTTATGAACTTTAGCTATTTTATAAGTTAAAGCCCTATATTCAACAGTTCCGCCATCTTTTAAATGTCTAGGTATTGGTATTAATAAAACAAGTAAAACTATAACAATTAGGACAATTACTATTTTCTTTTTCATTTATATTTTTCCTTCTTTCATAACTAATGATAAAGCTACCTTTTATTTTTATCAAGCAACTAACTGTTGCTTTAACTAATTTTATAAATCTTTATCACTATATAACTTACATTGTTCCTTACTCCATGCGGGAGTACAAACAATAGCTAATTTGAAATTACCTTCCCAATAATAAATATCTTTTTTATTGATGAAAATGATATCTCCTTTTTTAAATTCTATATGTTCACTACCAAATTTAAAAATAGTGCCTTTTCCCTCTAAAATATAACATAATTCTTCTACTTCTAAATTAGAACAATACCCTTTCATAGGATATCTTCCTGTAATGGTATTAATACAAAAATCCATATTCTTTTCATTTAAGGCAATGCTATATTCTAAAACTGAACTTGTATCGGCATATTGAAAATTTTCGGCATTTTCTTCTTTTATTATCTTCATTTTTCTTCCTCTTTTCTATTAACTAACTATAGCAAATTCTACAGAAAAATACATTTTATCGCTTTCATTTATTGCTCTTTCTAAATTAGGTAAAGTATCTTTAACTATTCGATACTCGCCATTTTCTAAAGAACCATACGCATATTCCCAATTAATTTCAAACTCTAGGTTTCCATTATCATCAACATAATAAGCCATAGCATTAAATTACATATCACCATGAACTTTTTCTACTTCTTTCCACTCTTCATTTTCTTTTTTATCAATTCTAAAGTATTCACCATAAATATTAACTTCTTTCCCATTAGTGTCAGTTATAACAACAGTCGCACTAGTTCTTGTTAAAGTGTCTTTTTTAATTGTCATTGAAACACCTAAAGCTTCATTTAATTCAGCTTTGTCTTTAATAATTGTCTTTAATCCACAACCTGTAAAGTTTAAGCACAAAATACACAAAAATAAAATAAAAAATATTTTTTTCATTACATCACTCTTTCTCTTTCATTATAGCAAAAAAAGGAATTTCTTAAAATATATTTCACATAGAAAAAAGGATGTTTTATCCCATCCCTACATTAAGTAATACGATTCTTTCATTTTTTATGCCATATATAGCTTGATGTTCGTATGTTTGATTAGGGTCAAAACATTCTAATGGGTTATTATTTGTTTTAAACTTAAAAGTCATAATAATTACTTCATCGTAATTTTCTTCTTGAGCAAGCCCAATTTCTCTTTTTCTTATTTCTTCTTCGTTATATTCTATTTTTATTAACTGACAACCTTTATAGTCTTTAGTATTAAAATTTCTAATAATATTTGAAACGATATAGTTTAAATCATCTTTTCGATGACTACTAGAAGGTTTTAAATCAATCAAAACATTAGTGACAATTCCTTTTTGATGAATTTGATAATAATTAATTATTTTGCTACTTCCAAATATTAAGAAGAGAAAAGATAGGAATATAGTAAGACTTATGAAGAAATTTTTCTTTCCTTTAAGAGCACAAAAGATTAACATCATTCCAAAAACATTTAAAATAATATCGTCAATATCAAATATGCCAGTTCGAGTTATATACTGCAGAAGTTCTACTGCTGTAACAAGAATAAAATTGATTAAAAGATTTAGAGATGATTTTTTAATTTTGAATAGTTTTACAATAATAATTTCTAAAGGCATTAAAATAACGATATTACCAATAATATTTATTTTAAAGTCATGCCAAGTAAAGTACTTTACATATTGAATTAAGGTTTTAAACGGAACAATGTTATAACCAATGACACCATATTTACTTCTTCCAAAAATAGTAACATTTAAAAAAGTTATACAATAGATTACCAAAAGAATAATATAGGTGATTTTATTTATTTTTTCTTTATCACTTACTAAGTCAAAGTAATACTTACCAAGAAGATAATTGATTATGATGACACAAAAAGCAAAGAAAGTATTAATTAACATTTCTCCAATGAAAGTATTAGAAAAGAAATTTCCATAATCTAGTTTTAAAAATCCTAAATAAAGAAAAAGTAATACACCATAAAGAATAACAACTAGGGGTAAGATTATTTTATTTTTGTTCTTTTTATTTATTTCAATATAGTTAATTATTTCTTTAATATTTTTATTTTCATTTTTATTAACTTTTCCATTTAATAAATCAGAAACATTTATATCTAAAGCATCAGCTAAAGGAATTAGTAAGGAAATATCTGGTGTTCCTCTTTTAGTTTCCCATCTTGAAATAGCTTTCTCCGTAACATTTATTTTATCTGCTAATTCTTTTTGTGTTAAATTTTGTTCTTTTCGCTTTGTTTTAATTAAAGTTGATATTTTATCTAAATCCATAGTTATTCCACTTCCTTAAAATACTCTTCTTTTTGTACTTCAATAACTTGTTCTAATTCTTCTAAAGTACCATGACGATTATGTATTTTATTTCTTATCCAGTAAGGAAAAAGGTCTTTCATATCAGAAACATAATATGTGCCATCTCTTGGGTGTATAGCATCGACAACTATTAAATTACCATTTAGTCTTTTTAGCACAAATTTATAAGGAAATACTCCTCCACCATCTTCTTTTACCTCATTATCTTCCTTATAAAAATTTGAATCCAAAGTTAAAGCATAAACAATAAATGAATTTTTTTCGCGTTTTTTATCATATAATTTGACACTATAAAATCTTTTTTCATTTTCATGATGTTTATAATTTAATTCATCTCTTTTTTCTAGATATGTAACAATCGCTTCTTTTACTTCTTTATCTTTATTCAATGTATTTTCTTTATAGCAAGTCATAAAGCAAGCAATAATGGTTGTCAGAATTATAATAACCATAAGTCCTAAAACAATTTTTTCTTTTTTCATCTAAATTTCCTTCCTTTTTAGAAATTATGACAAATTATTTTATTTTAGTAAACCTATGAATCGTAGAGTTTCTATTATTTCAAAATATTATCTAAAAGTACCTTCACTTTCTAAAGCATCTCTAATAGAATAATTTTCAATGTAAGCAAGATAAGATGAAAATTCCATATTATCTAATTTATTAGCTACATTTCTATTAGTATTAACATTAGATAAAAAGCCATTAGTAGGAACTAATAATTTAGGATTATATTTTGAAGGTTCATATTTTAGATATAGAGTTTTTATTTCTTTTATTGTACCTTTTAAAAGAAATATATTTTTATAATCTGCTCTATGAGCTTCATAGTAATAATCGATATTATCAGTTTTTATTGGTAGATTTATATTTTCGCCTTTCATCACTAACCACTCAATCTTTGAACCAACTTTAAAATCCTCGCCACAACACTCATAGTGCCAGCTTTCATATAAAACAACACATTTATTCATCTATTTCACTTCCATATTGCCACAAACACATATCTAAAACTTTCATAATTGGATAATTTGTTTTTTGTCTAAGAGTTTCAAACTGTTCATAATTTTCATAATAATAATGATGCCAACTTTTTATTGTCTTAACATTAAATTTTCTTCCTAATTTTATTTCTACTTTATTAATTTCACTTATAGCAAGAAGAAAAAATCTATCACAAGCAGGGGTTATTCCTAAAGAGCCCATTATTATTTTTGTTTTTAAAGTATCTGTAATGCCATCTTTATATTTCTTATTTTCTTTATTTTGATTAAGCTTATCTAATATTGCTTTATACGTCTTTTCAATATCGTTTCCTAACTTTTCTATATTTTCAAAAAATTCATCTTTATCAAGTAATCGTTCTAATTCTTCTTTACTAGTTATTTTTATATCATCTTGATATTTTATTTGAAACTCTTTAATAAGTTTTACTATATCATTATTTATTTTATAGTTTGTTTCTAATAAAAAAGAATTGCGATACATTCCCCAATTAGCTAAATATAAAGCTATGTAAAGAGATAATTCATCTACATCAGTTGTTTTCTCATCGTTAAATTTATTGTAACAAAATTCCCATGCTTTAAACCTAGAATAATCACTACTATTGCATATTTTTAAAAATTTCTCACCACTTTGTATAAAATCATCTATTAAAGACATAAAACTATCCTTTCAAATAATATTCACCTTTCTTGCCTGTCAATAAAGATTGGCTTTTCCCCATCATCAAGTTCAAATTTAGAATTATCTATCCTTATATAAGAACTTCCAATTTTGGATTTTAGATAAGGTATAATATCTTTATCGTAATTACAAATTGTATTAAGAGAAAAAATATGATAATTGTTTGAGTTATTCATATAGTCATCATCTTCATTACCCGCTAAAAATCTCCACCCACTATCAGGATAACCAGCAACTGGTTCTTCTCTATACATATATCCAACTTTAAAGCTTTCTTTTGTTATTTTATCTGAAACCATACACCCTTCGCCATTAGGTTCATCCCATTTTATAAGTTTTTCGTTTTTAACTTTTATAAAATCATTACTATTTAATTTCATTTCTCTTTTTCCTTTTTCTTCATTTTAGATGTATAAGTTGCTGATAACATAAGCATTCCAAAAGTTCCAAATAAAAATACAAAATAGACAATAGCAGTAGGTGATGTCGATTTTATTCCTTCTTCATTTGCGTATAACTTATCATTAGATAATAAAACCTTAACATCTTTTCCTTTATAATATCCTGAAAGTCCATGAACATTTTGAAGTTCATATTCTTCTCCTTCATATTCCACTTTTACTTCATAAAATGTTGTTCTGTTATGAGTTTTTTTATTCACTACTTCTTTTGTCGATGTATCTGTTACTATAGCTCTTACTTCTTCGTATTCTATTTCTACTTTATTCATCAAAAACCAAAATACTATTGTTAATATCAAACATAGTCCTGTTAAAGACCATAAAAGAATAATTTTTTTTCATACCATCACCTATTCACATACATATTCTTGAAGTTCTAGTACTTCCTTTAACTCATTATATGTAATTTCTTGGTCCATTTTAATACCAATAAAACTATCTTTATCATCTGTTGTAACTAATCTAATCCCACCATCTATTAGAGTCACATCCATATATGGCTTACTTGTTTTAATACTATCAGCCATACTTTGAATGTCTTGTTGGTTTCCCTCTTTGAACTTCATATCAACTGTAAATTTCATATTAGAGACTTGATTATCTTTAACTTTAATTTCGATTATAGAATCTGTTTGCATATCATTTTTATTCTCAAAAGATTTGCAAGTTAACTTCTTTGTATCACTACATCCTGTAAGCATTATAACAAGTACTAATAATAAAATTATATAACTTTTTTTCATCCAATAACCTCTCTTACTTTAATTCACTCATAATCTTTTCTTCTGAAACAGCACCAACTAATGTCGATATTTTCTTGCCATCTTTAAAAATCATTATCGTAGGAGTTCCAGAAGTTGGAAACCTTTTAACGAGAGATTTACAATCAGAAGCATCGACATTTAGTGTTGCAACTTTAATGTCCTGGTTATTTTTTGCAATATTAATTAATGTTGTCAGCATTGCCACACAAGGTGGACAAGAGTTAGAAGAAAACTCGAGTATTACAGGTTCGCTAGAATTTATAACTTCATCAGTAAAGTTTTCATCAGTAATTTTAACAATTCCAACACTTTCTGCTTCTTCAAGTACTTCTTCTTTATTCTTGGAATTAAAATAATAAACTCCACCAATAACACCTAGTATACTAACCAAAATAACAACTCCAATAATTAGTTTTAAATTTCTTTTCATAATTTTTCCTCCTAACCAATAAGGTAGTGTGCATAGTTTATATACAAACTACCTATTTTTTCCTTTATTTATCTAT
>CAOJBM010000020.1 GCA_948329525.1 uncultured Mycoplasmatota bacterium | reverse complement strand
TAGATAAATAAAGGAAAAAATAGGTAGTTTGTATATAAACTATGCACACTACCTAGCAATTAGGAAGTGAAATTTATGGAACGAAAAGAATATCGGAAAAGATTATGTATAACAAATATAGCAATTTATAAAAATAATAATAAAAGAGTAGATTATTGGGATAATATTGAAAGAAATATATTAGATCTTATAAATAATGCTCCAGAAAGTAATGAAGATGCTTATATCCTTTATGCAAAATATTATTACGAAAGACAATATTATGAGGAAGCAATCAGATATTTTTGGTATATTTTAGATAATTGTCCTAATAAGAAAGAACAATGTTTATATGGTCTTATGAAAAGTTATATAATGCAAAAAGATTATTATAATGCTTTAGAGTGTTTAAATTCTTTAATTGAGGAAATGGTAAATAATAAAAGAGAAGATGTTGCTGATTTTGGGCTTGTCGAAGCATTACTTGCTTATTTAAATGAATATGATGTTGATATAGAAACTGATCCTACAACATATTTATATTCTAAATTTGAAGATGAGTTTATTATAAAAAAATATTCAGAATTATTAGATTTTGTTATTGGAGAAGATTTTTCAAATGCTCAAACTAAAGCTAGAGAATTAGGTGCTTATCGTAAAGACAAAAGCCTTGAAATTGATTTTTTACCTTTGTATAGTTTAATAAATGCTTGTGTTAAAAAGCAAAAACAAAATATGGCTTTAGAATTAAAATAGTTTCTTTCTTTTATATGCTTAGTTATCTAGTTTGAAACTAGAATGGAGTAAGTAAAATGAAGGAGTTATCTCAAGGTGAGTTAGATAAACTATTTGATAAGTTATTTCATACTGCTGCAATAATTTCTTTACCGCCAGTTACAAAAATGAAACCAAGCGAAATAGATGAATTAGAAGGTTATGATAAAATTGATTATAAAATCCATTTTAATAAGGCTTTACTTGTATATGTAAAACCATTAGAAAGACTTGCTAAAAATTTATTAGATAATGCTAATAAAGAAAAATATAGTTATAAAGTTGATGATTTATCTATTACAGAAAGAATCCTTTTATTTAAAAAAATTTTGCTTCATAGTGGTTATACTAAGGAACAAATTGATAGTTTATTACCTAAAACAGAAAAAGATGCTGACTTGCTTGCTAAGGCTTTCGAAAATGGATATAAAGAAATAGGTATTATGGATAATGAGACAAGAGTGAAAGAAGCAAGAGATTTTTTACAAAACTTAGGAATTAAACCTGTTAATAAAAAGACTATTAAATAATTATGAAGTTTAATAGTTTTTTAATTTTTTTTAAAAAATATTTTGAGTATATAGAACAAATATATTAATAATAAGGTAGAAATATATGAGATGTTTAGTAAAAGTAAGAATAAATTAATAAAAATTGATAACTATGCCGATAATGCAATATTATATATATAATAAAAAGATTAAATGTTGAAGTAAAAATTATAAGGAAAGAAAATAATTTATTAACGAAACAAGGAATTTTAGAGAAAATCAAATTCCTTTTTATTTGGTTGGTAAAAGTGTATAAAATTATAATTTAGTTTCAAAATAATAATAGAAAATTAATTGTAAAGTGTATGTATACTTTCTTTACATTTCGCTCTTTTTAATGGTAATATAATATTAGGATTGGAGGTTTGAATGGAAATGATATCACGAGAAGAAATGGATAGATTATTTGCTGCTTTAATTTCTAAGTATTTACCACCAGTTACAGAAATAAAACCAAGTGAAATTGAAAAATTAGAAGATTTTGAAAAAGTGATTTATCAAAGACAATATAGTAGTCTTTTACAAATATATGTTAAACCTTTAGAAAAACTTGTAACAAATTTATTAAATAGAGCTAATAAAGAAAAATATAGTTATAATGTTGATAATTTATCAATTTTAGAAATGGTGGCTTTATATGGTAAGGTTTTAAGACAAAGCGGTTATACAAAAGAGCAGTTAATTAGCCTAGTACCTAAAACAGAAGAAGAGACTGATTTACTAGCAAAAGCAATAAATAACGGATTTGATGACTCTAATATTTTAGATAATGAAACGAGAATCAGTGAAGCAAGATACTTTTTAGAAAATTTAGGGAAAGATTTACCAAGTGGAAGAAGAGTAGCGTAAGGCATTAAAAAAGGATTATTCAAATAACCCTTTTATTTTTTGCCATAATGACTTTTCTTCAACGATAACTTCTTCGTTTTTAGTGCTATCTTTCTCTTTTTTTATAGAATCAATAACCATAATAATTTTTGAAGAACCTTCAAAGTTAGTATCTAGATTATCCAATGTTTGATAATTATCACTTATGGAAACAAGTTTTTCTAATCTTGTTTGTAGATTTTTTAAGTCCTTATTAACTAAATTGTTTAATTTTGTAATACCTTCGCTATCAAGTTTTTCCATTCCATTTGTAAGCGTTTCTATTCCTTTATTTAAAGAGCTTGTACCATCATATAACTCTTTGGCTCCTGCATTTAAAATAGCGAGTCCATTAGTTAATTCATTTAAGCCAGCACTTAGAGTATTTAGAGAAGTAGTAGAACTATTTTTAGCAGTATTAGCTACTTCTTTGGCAGTTTTTAAAGTAGCGTTTTTAGCAGCTTTAATTGCTGTATCTTTTAAAACGGCTACATACGTAGGATTAGTAAGCATTAAATAATTATTAATATATTCTTGATAAGCTTGACATTGTGGTATTGTTGGATTACTTCCACAAGTTGTAACTAGTGTACTAGTTATACCATTATCTTCTAATGCTTTAATTTGAGCCTTTATTTGGGTATCAATTGTAGCACTTGTTTCTTGTTCAACTTTGCTAGCTATGTAATTTAGTGTATTATCATCAATAGCTTCTTTATTTTTCAAACCTTCTATTGTAGCATTTAAAGTATCACTCATAGTTTTACTTCCTTCATAAGCTGTATTAATTCCATGCATTAACTCTTTGCTACCTTGTTCTAATTTTTTACTTCCAACAAGTAATTCTTGAGAACCATTAACAAGTAATTTACTAGAACTAGATAGAGTAGAAATAGAACTATATAAACTATCAATATTGTTAAAGACTTTTAAATCATCTTTAGAAATTAATTTATTAGTAGCAACACTATAAATACTAGATAGTTCAAAATATTCAGTATCATAAGTAATTGTAATACTATTTAAACTTTTGAGTTCCTCAATTTTTAAACTTTCATATAATCCTGGAGTAGCTAGAGCAACGACAATAGTATTTGTTCCATTGTCAATAACTTTACCGTTATTAACAGTTAAATTTTTGTTTTCTTTATTCGGAATAATAGAAGTTGTAGCGACTACAAATGGTGTATATAAAGTTTCATTTTGACCATTTATTTTGACTACCTGTTTTAGTTTGTTAGTATAGTCTAAAACGATTTTAACTTTTCCTTTTTTACCAAGCATTTCTTCTACTTGCATCTCTTCATCATCTAAATAGTATGTTGCTTTAACATCAATCGGCATTTCTTCTTTTGTTGTACCTTCGTAATATATATCGTTACCTTTATTTTCCCAAACTATTTTTTCATCTTCATTTTTATAAGTTTCATCACCATTAACATTTTTAATATTTTCTAAGTTTGTCATATCTACATAATCTTCATCACTGCCACTAAGATGTTCTGATACAATTACGTTATTAACTTCTCCATTACTATTCAGTTTAGTATAAACTGTTTCATCTTTTTTTAGTGCCCAAACTGGAGTTGCTTGTAACATTAAAGCTCCAATTAAACTCCAAATAGTAGCTTTCTTTAAAATACTTTTTTTCATTTTATCATTTCCTTTCCTAAATCCAAGTGTTGTTTTGATAATAAGTTTATCAAAGATAATTAAAATACTTGGAACAATCATTATGACTACTATCATACTGATAATAGCTCCTCTTGCTATTAGTGTACATAAAGAACCAATCATATCTATTTTAGAGACGATACCAACTCCAATAGTTGCTGCAAAGAAGCACATACCACTAACAAATATGGAATTTGTTGAGTTGTCTAATGCAACTTTAATAGCTTCTTCTTTGTTCTTACCATTTTTTCTTTCTTCTAAGTATTTAGTTGTTAAAAGGATCGCATAATCAATTGTTGCTCCTAACTGAATTGTTCCAATAACAACTGAGGCGATAAATGGAATGGCATTACTTGTAAAGTATGGAACTCCCATATTAATGAAGATTGCAAATTCGATAGCTGTAACTAATAGAACTGGTAGAGAGATAGATTTTAAAACTAGTAACATTAAAACGAATATTACAAGAATTGAAGTTGTATTAACGTTTTTAAAGTCTTCATCAGTAATTGTTACTAAATCACTCATTAAAGGTCCTTCTCCAGCTACAATAGCGTTTTCATCATATTTTGATACAATATTATTTAATTCTTTAATTTGTTCATTTAACTCATCTGTTGCTATTTCGTAAGTAGAACTAATTAATATTAGCTTATAATCATCAGTTTCATACATCGTTTTTAATTGATTAGGAATAATATTTTCACTAATTCCATATTTACTAAGATTAGAAGGACTAATTATGAAGTCAATACCATCTAACTCTTCAATTTCATCAAGCATTAAATTTATTTTATAGTCTTCGATATTATTACTTACTAAAACCATTTCTTGACTAACAATATTATATTTTTCTTTTAATTCTTTGGTAGCCATGCTATATCCATAATTATCAGGAATTGAAGAATCTAGTTTGTAATAAACTGGAGTTTTACTATTAGCTAAGTAAGCAGGTATTAATAAAATTAAGAAGATTATAAAAATCAGTTTGTAGTGTTTTAAAACGAATTTTTGAACTCCCTTAAATTGTGGTAAAAGTTCCTTATGTTTTGTCTTTTCGATAATTTTATCACAAGCAAGTAATAAAGCAGGAAAGAATGTAATAACACAAATAAGTCCTAGTAAAACCCCTTTAGCCATAACGATACCGATATCACGACCTAATGTTAAATTCATTGTACATAGTGCAAGGAATCCAGCAATTGTTGTTAATGAAGAACCAAAAACGCTTGTTAAAGTTTCTCTAATAGCACTTGCCATAGCTTTGTTTTTATCTTTTTCTTCTTTTTTTGCTCTTTCATATTTGTGATACAAGAAGATTGAGAAATCAGTTGTAACTCCAAGTTGTAAGACTGCAGCAATCGCTTTTGTAATATAGGATATTTCTCCTAAAAAGATATTACTTCCCATATTAAATAAGATAGCAATTCCAATATTAGATATTAATAGTAGTGGAACAATATAGGAGTCAAGAGATAATTCTAAGACTAAGATACAAAATATTACAGCTATTACAACATAAAGTAACATTTCGCTATTAAATAATTCTTTTGTATCTAGAACCATGGCACTCATGCCACCTACTAAGACTCTCTCATCGACAATATTCCTAATACTTTCAACAGCAGTAAGAGTCTTATCATCACTAGTTGATTCACTAAATGTAACAAGCATTAATTTTGAATCCTCTTTGACTACTTTTTCGACTAACTCTTTTGGGAGCATTTCTAAAGGAATTGTTGTTCCTGTTAAGTCGTTAATACTTAAGACGTTTGTTACTGAGTCGATTTTTAGAATATTTTCTTTTAAGCTCAACACTTCTTTATCACTCATGTTCTTTAGTGTAAGCATAGCAAATGCTCCCATATTGAAGTCATTGGTTAAGATTTCTTCTCCTTTCAATGTTTCAATATCACTTGGTAAGTAAACTAAAATATCATAATTAATTTTTGTCTTAACATAACCAATTAATGAAGGTATTAATAAGAGTAAAGTAATAATAATTATAAGTGTTTTATGTTTACAGACAAAGTTACCAATTTTTTGCATATAAATCTCTCCATTTCTAAAATGACTTTTGGTCAGTAATAAGATAATACTCCAAAAATGACTAAAAGTCAATATTTATTTTAATTTTATGTTTTTCCATTGACTTTTATGAATTACTATGGTTAAAATGAGTAAAAGAAGAAGGGATTATTTATGAGAATACTTAAAAGGAAAATAATAGAAAATAAGGAGATTAAAGAAGCGAATTTACTAGATTCTGCCTTTACATTGTTTACGGAAAAAGGGGTTAAAGAGACATCTGTACAAGATATTGTAAATAAAGCAGGAGTTGCTAAAGGAACATTTTATCTTTATTTTAAAGATAAGTATGAAATTCAAGATTATTTAATTATTAAGAAATCAAAGCAGTTATTTGAAAAAGCTATAACTTCTTTAAAAGAAAAGAATATTCAAGATTATCGCGAAAGAGTTATATTTATTATTGATAATATTATTGATGAGTTTGCTAAAAATAAACTTCTTTTAAAGTTTATTTCGAAAAATCTTTCTTGGGCGATATATAGTGATAAAATCTCCAATATAATTGATGATTCTAGTATCGGGTTAGTTGATTTATTTTTAGAAGATATTAAAAATATCAATATTAAAATTGATAATCCTGAAGTTAAATTATTTATGATAATTGAAATGACATCTTCCACTGTCTATACTTCTATAACTAGTAATAAGCCACTTCCGATAGAAAAATATAAACCTATTTTATATGAAGAAATAAAAAAGATATTATCGTAATTAAACAATAAATTTAACGTTTAAAAAATGAATAGATAAATTTCTTATTACTTTTAGCACTCTGTATTGACAAGTGCTAATTATTGAGTATAATAAAAATTACAAAGGGAGGAATTTAAATGAATTTTCAAAATAATGAAGAAGATGTTTTAATAAAATATGGTCGTGATATTACTTCTATGGCTCGTGATAATAAAATCGACCCTGTAATTGGTCGTGATGAAGAAATAAGAAGTATTACAAGAATATTATCTAGAAAAACGAAGAATAATCCAGTATTAATTGGAGAACCAGGAGTAGGTAAAACGGCGATAGTCGAGGGCTTAGCTCTTCGAATAGTTAATGGTGATGTTCCTGATAGTTTAAAAAATAAAACGATATGGGAACTTGACCTAGCAGCATTAGTAGCAGGTGCTAAATACCATGGTGAATTTGAAGAGAGATTAAAAGCTGTTTTAAATAAAATTAAAGAATCAGATGGCTCTATTATCATGTTTATTGATGAAATCCATATGATTGTTGGAAGTGGACAAGAGGGAGTTATGAACGTTGGTAATATGTTAAAGCCAATGCTTGCTCGTGGGGAAATCAAATGTATTGGAGCAACTACTCTAAAAGAATATCATAAATACATTGAAAAGGATGGAGCTTTAGAAAGAAGATTTCAAAAAATTACTGTTTCTGCTCCTAGTGTAACTGACACGATAGCCATTTTACGTGGTTTGAAAGAAAGATTTGAGGTTCATCATGGAGTAAATATTAAAGATAGAGCCTTGGTTGCTGCTGCCACACTTTCTAATCGTTATATAACAGATAGGTTTTTACCTGATAAAGCAATAGATTTAATTGATGAAGCATGTGCTACTATTAAAGTAGTTATGGATAGTGTTCCAGTTAGTTTAGATGAATTAACAAGAAAAGTAATGCTTTTAGAAATAGAAAGGCAGTCACTTAAAAAAGAGAAAGATGAGAGTAGTAAGAAAAGACTAGAAGAATTAGATAAAGAACTATACGATTTAAAATTAAAAGAATCTGAGCTTAAGAAAGATTTTCAAAAAGAAAAAGAAGAAAAAGAAGAAATAAGTAAGAAAAAGAAGTTATTGAATACTTATAAATATAAATTAAAGGAAGCAGAAAATAATTATGATTTAGATACAGCAGCAAGATTACGTCATGGGGATATTCCGCGACTTGAACAAGAATTAGAAGAGTTACAAAAAAACACTAGTAATAAACTTATTAGTGATACAGTTACGGAAGATGATATTACAAGTATTATTTCGAAATGGACGAATATTCCTATTTCCAAACTAGTCGAAGGAGAAAAAGAAAAGTTAATTAATTTAGAAAATAAAATGAAAGAAAGAGTTATGGGACAAGATAAAGCTTTAAAACTTGTTAGTGATGCGATTATAAGAAGTCGAGCAGGTATTAAAGACCCTAATAGACCAATTGGATCATTCTTGTTTTTAGGTCCTACTGGAGTAGGTAAAACAGAAGTAGCTAAAACACTTGCTTATGAACTATTCGACGATGAAAGACATATTATTAGAATTGATATGTCAGAGTATATGGAAGCGTTTAATGTATCACGTTTAATTGGAGCAGCTCCAGGATATGTCGGATATGAAGAGGGTGGACAGTTAACCGAAGCTGTAAGAAGAAATCCGTATTCCATTATCTTATTTGATGAAATAGAGAAAGCTCATAAAGATGTTTTTAATATTTTGTTACAAGTTTTAGATGATGGAAGAATTACAGATAATCAAGGCAGAACTGTTGATTTTAAAAACACGATTATCATAATGACTAGTAATATTGGTAGTGAATATATTTTAGAAAATGTTTCTAATAAAGATGAGTTAGTAAATAAAGAGTTATTTTCTACTTTTAAACCAGAATTTTTAAATCGAATAGATGAAATAATAACTTTTAATAGTCTTTCCAAAGATGTTGTTTATAATATTTTAGATAAAATTATTATGGAAGTAGAAAAGCGCCTTCAAAGTCAAAATATTACGATTGAGTTAACTAAAAATGCTAAAGATTTTGTTATCGATAGCGCTTATGATGAATCTTTTGGAGCAAGACCAATTAAGAGGTTTATTAGTGAAAATATTGAAACATTGCTTGCTAAAAAAATGATTAATGGAGAAATAGAAAATGATAGTCATATTGTTATAGACGTTAAAAATGGATTATTTGAATTAAAATAGTTCATTTTCTTTTGCTCTATTAAAAAGTCATTAATATTAATAACATCAATTCCTTATATGATTATGATGAAGATAAAAAAATGTATGTTACCTATAATCCTTTTCCTTCTGATAGCGAGTTGAGATTGAAAGATGAAATACAAGCAGTAAAAAAACTAGTTCCAATTAGTGAAAGGTCAAAATATTATAGATGATTTAAAAGAAATTTTATCTTTAGACTTTAAGTCATATTTCGACAATATATCTGCCTTTTAAATGTTATCTTTTTTTAGAGGTGACTTGTATGAAAGTTAAGATATTTGATGAAAATCATGAAAAAGACTTAGAAAAAAGTATTAATGAATTTCTTTCATCAAATAATTGTGATATAATTGATATTAAGTATCAAGTGGCTGTAGCAATGTTTGGCGAAGAACAAATTTATTGTTTTTCAGCAATGGTATGTTACGATGAAAAATGAGTGGTTTAAGATGAAAAAAAGTTCATTTGTTGAAGGAACTCTAATTGCTACTTTAGCAATTGTATTTGTTAAAATTTTAGGAATGCTTTATGTTATACCTTTCTATGCTTTAATAGGGATTAAGGGTAGTGCTTTATATGCTTATGCTTATAATATTTATGTGATTTTTTTAGACATAAGTAGTGCAGGGCTTCCGATTGCTATTTCGAAAGTAATAACAGAATTTAATACTTTAAATCAACAAGAAGCAAAAGTTAGAGCTTATCGGATAGGGAAGTCTATAATGATCTTTTTAGCTGTTTGCGTCTTTATTATTTTAATGCTCTTTGCTCCCCAAATTGCTAATTTACTTTTAGGAGACTTAAGTGGCGGGAATACTCCTTCTGATGTCGCTTTTGTAATTAGAGCAATTTCATTTGCTGTATTGGTAGTTCCTTTCTTAAGTGTTAGTAAAGGCTTTTTACAAGGACATAACATTATTAATGTGTCAAGCTTGAGTCAAGTAATTGAACAAGTAATTAGAATAATTGTTATTTTATTAGGTAGTTTTCTTGCTTTAAGAATATTTCATACATCAACTAAAGTAGCCGTTTCTATAAGCGTTACAGGAGCTTTCTTTGGTGGATTAGTTGCTTATCTTTTTGTCAAAAGGAAATTAAATGCTAATAAAAAACAAATCGGGTTAGATGTCAAGTACGAAAAAAGAGATGATATTACTAGTAAAGAAATTGTCAAAAAAATATTTAGTTATGCAATCCCTTTTATAATAATTAATACAGTTTACAGTTTTTATAATTTTGTTGATATGACTTTAATCTTACGTTATATGAACTACTTAGGGCTTGATGCTTTAGATGTTGAGTTTGTAGCTAGTGCCATTAGTACATGGGCTCCAAAAATAAATATGGTTGTTGTATCTTTTGCTATGGGGATGACAATGAGTTTAATTCCAAACATTGTTGAGGCTTTTACCCTAAAAAAATGGGAACAAGTAGAAAGAAAATTAAATCAAGCATTACAAATAATCTTATTTATATCAATTCCTTGTACAATTGGTATTAGTCTATTAAGTACAAGTATCTGGGCAATTTTCTATGGTTATAACCCTAATGGTAGTATTATTTTAGCAGTCAATATCTTTACAGCGCTATTCTTAAATATTTACACAATTACAAGTTCTACTTTACAAGGATTAAACAAATTTAAATTGGTTTATAAAACAACTATTACAGGGTTTGTTTTAAATGCTTTACTTGATATTCCTTTGATGTATCTATTCAGTAAAATTGGTATTCCACCATTCTTAGGAGCTTGTACAGCCACCATTATTGGCAATTTAGCAAGCTCGATAATATCGCTTACATCATTATCGAAAGAGCATGGTATCAAATACAAAGAAACTTTCAAAGTAATAATGCAAATGATTATTCCAACTATAGCGATGATTGCAGTAGTGGTATTATTGAAATTAGTTTTACCTATTAACTACGAAAGTAAATTATCATGTATTATTTATATAAGTATAAGTTCTATAATTGGAGGTGTTATTTATTTAGTTATTTCCTTTAAGATGGGAATTATAAAACAAGTTTTTGGCAAAAATATGGTTAATAAGATATTAAAAAAACTTACCTTTAATAAGATAAGTTTAGATTAAAATTAAACCATATACATTGAGTTAGAATAATTAGATTCTGTAATATTATTAGTTACATTACCGATATTACTAGCATTTTCTAATCTTGTTATCCTGGAGTCCAACCTATTTATTTGCCTTTCTATTTTAGCTAAACGATTATCTAATTCAGAGTAACTTGTATCGTATGAGTTGTTATTATACATATTACCATTTGGGTTAGGGCCTGCATAAAAACTTTGTGAGGCTTGAGCTTCTTGATAAGGAGCAAAATTATTTGGCATAGCATTTGGTGCCATATTTGGCATCATATTAGGCATATAGCTAGATTGTGACATATTAGCACTTGAAAAAAAAGTATTTCTATCTTTTTTCATGAAAGATTCCCTCCCTTAGTTAAAGTATATGTTTTATTAAAGAAAGAAGTGATAAAATGCGTTTAAGAAATGTTAAAAATGCAAGAGGTATATTAGAAAAAAGCCCTTATTTTATTAGTAAACCAACTAAATATAGAGGTAATTATAAAGAATTGTTTGGCAATGATTTTCCCATACATTTAGAAATTGGTACAGGAAAAGGACAATTTTTAATTTTAATGGCTAAGGCTTATCCCGATATTAACTTTATTGGGGTGGAAATGAAAGAAAGTATCTTAGTAAGAGCTATTCAAAAACTAGAAGACGAAAACATTTCTAATTTAAAATTTATAGTTTGGGATGCTCTTGCTTTAGATAAAGTTTTTGACTATGAAATTAGTACAATCTATCTTAACTTTTCTGACCCATGGCCTAAGAAAAAGCACCACAAAAGAAGACTTACTTCTCCATTATTTTTGGATGTGTATGATAAATTGTTTTTAACAACTCCAACTATTATTCAAAAATCAGATAACACTCCATTATTTATTAGTTCGATTATTAATTTATGCAATCATGATTACAAGATAGAAGAGTATTCACTTGACTTAGAAAAAGAAGAAAAAATTTTTAATATTGCTACAGAATATGAAGAAAAATTCATGAAAAATGGTGTCAAAATCAACTATCTAAAGGCAGTCAAAAAATAAAGTTTAAAAAAAAGAAAAAAAATGATATAATTTTGAAAGTAGGTATGGAGGAAAGGTATGAAAAAAATTGTCCTTGTTCTTATAATGATATTATTGCTTACTGGGTGTACTAGTGTTCAAAAGATGTCTTTAGAAGAAATAATTAATAACAATTTAAATTCTAATTTAACTTTAGCCAGTGAACATCGAAGTGGATATAAATATTATTTACCTAAAGGACTTCGAATTACTAACCAAAATGACTATAATGAACGGATTAAAAGCGGTGATTATACATATTACTTTTTTGTCGATTTAACCAGTTATTACAATAAAGTAATCGAAAAATTTGAATCTCGAGATGATGTTTATTACTCTAAAGCTATAGATTTCAAAGATAAATATGGGTATTTAGAAATAAAATTAATCAAGGATAACAAATATCTTATTGAAATCATGTATAATTATGCTAAAATAGAAGTAATAGTAAGAAAAAATGATATTAATGTTACAGTAGCTAATGCTATTAGTATCTTATCTTCTATTGATTATAATGATACAATGGTTGAAAAAATTATCGGGGAAGAATTATCTTCATTTAGTGAACTTGAATATAATATATTTAAGACTACTCATGAAAGTAATTATTTAGAGTTAGTAGAGAAAGATGTGTATGAGGAACAGGAAGAAATAATTCATGACACAGATTTGATTAAATAAGGATGGTGTAAGAATGGGACTATTTAGTAAATTAAAAAATGTTTTATTTGAAGAAGAAGAGGTTGAAATCCCAGTAATAACTAAAAAAACAGAGGAAGAACCAAAAAAAATGCGTGAACAAAGATACAATCCCCCTTCTTTTGATACAGAAGAGATTGATGTAACTCCTTCAAAAGATAGTATTAGTAGATTTAGAAACGTCAAAAGAGATATAGAAATTGACGTATCTAGTGATGACGTTAAAACGCAGGAAATACCAATATCTTTAGAAAAAGAGCAAGAAGAAACAAAGAGTCCATTTTTATCATTTGATGAAGATGAATTTGAGCGAGTTAATTTGAAGATTAAAGAAAATGAAGAAAAACAAATAAAACAAGAAAAACATGAAAAACATGAAAAGCAAGAGAAAGAAAAGCAAAATCTGAAAAAAAAGGAAGAACCAAGAAGAGTAGAGACACTAAAAAAATTTAAGCCATCCCCTGTTATATCGCCAGTATATGGTATTCTTGATAAAAACTATAAGAAAGAAGACATCGTTGAAAAAGGAAATGATATAGTAACTACTTTTGAAGAAGTAAGTGTTGAAACGGTAAGAAAAAAAGCTTTTGGGACTTTAGTTGATGATATTGAAAGTTCTTTAGGAGAAGAAAAGACTATTGTAAAAGAAGAAAAACAAGATGAACGAAGCATTGATGAAATTTTAACAGATTCTATTGACGAAATGATTTCTTTAGATGAAGAAATTGAAATTCCAATAATGAGTGGTGAAAGCTCAAGTGTTGAAGATTTACTAGAAGAAAATGTGGAAGAAGAAAAAGAAGATGATGATGCCAAAGATATAGAAAAATCTAATTTAGAAAATGAAGAGCCTATTTTAGATAATGATGAAATTGAATTACCAACTTTTGAAGATTTGAACGAAGAAAATTTAGATGATAGATTAAAAATGGAAGATAGTTCCATTTTGGAAAAAACTGACACAATTAAAATGCTAGATAATATAGAAAATGAACTAGATGATGTTAAAGCAGATAAAGAGTTACTAGAAGATACAACAGAAACAGACTTGTTTAATTTAATTGATTCAATGTATGAGAATAGAGAGGAAGATAAATAATGTTTTTAGATTTTTTAGGTATTTTTTTACCAATATTAATTAATATTTTACTTATAATTCTTCTAATTGTAAGCATAATATTAGGTGTAAGGTTAATTAAAACTATTAATAAAGTTGATAAAGTAGTTGACGATGTTAATGATAAAATAGAATCTTTAAATGGCTTGTTTAGTATAATTGACTTTACTACAGATAAAATAGTTTCTATTACAGATATGATTACAGATGGCATATCTGGTTTAATAGGAAGAGTATTTTCCAAGAGAAAGAAAAAAATTGAAAGTGAGGTGGAAGAAGATGACTAAAAAAACTAGTGGAATAGGAAAGTTCATTGGCGGCATAGCTTTAGGTGTCGGTTTAGGTGTTTTATTTGCTCCTGCTTCTGGAAAAGAAACTAGAAAGCAATTAAAAAGCAAAGTAGAAGATGCTGCAAATTATATCAAGAATATTGATAAAAATGAAGTTAAAAGAGAATTAACTAAAAAAATAAATGAAATCAAAAAAGAATTAAAATCTCTAGACAAAGAAAAAGTTATGGAAATTGCTAAGGAACAAGCTAATAACATTGTTAAAAAAGCTGATGAATTGATTAAACTTGCTAAAGAAAAAGCTGAACCAGTTGTGGAAAAAGCTGCAGAAGAAATTAAAAGTAAAGCAATAGCTGTTTTAAAAAATGCAACAGCTAAATTAGAAGGAACAGAAAAACCTTCAAAAACAAAAAAAATTACTAAATAATAGGTATTTAAATGCCTATTTTTTATTGCTTATTTTTTTTAATAATGGTATCATTATATTTAATAAGGATAAGGTGTTTTGTATGAGAAAAAATAATCGTCTTTGCAAATGGATATTCATTTTTTTAATAGTTTTTGTTACTTTTTATAGTAGTTCTTTAGATGAAGGTAAAATAAATTTTAGTAATGTTGAGACTTTAAATTATAAACAAGGAACTGGTTCGTCTATAAAAAGTGTCAAAGTCATTAATAATGCTGATATTATTCAAATAGTAGCTAATCAAGGAAGTAGTGCCATTGATGGATATTACGTTGGAGCAAGTTTTAATACATCTGTTTATTATAAAACAACAGCAACAACAATTAATGTTAGTGCAATGAATGGAACCCAATATGTTTGGGTTAAAGATGCTGCTGGTAATTTAAGTAGTCCTGCCTCAATTACCATAAGCAACTCTTGTACTGACCAGAAAGCTCCAACAAATGCTACAGGTATTGGACAATTTGAAAAATGCTTTGTTTATAGTTCAACTAATGGATTACAAGCTATTTCACCAGGTTTGTTTAGTTGTGCTGATGGTTATGCCTTAACAGCACTTAACACTAATGACCATTGTTCAACAGTAACTAATCAAGTTTTATCTCAATATAATTTAGGGGCTAAGTATTGTTCAAGAGTTTATAACTATACTTGTCAAAAAACAAGTACAGAAGTTGTTACTTCATATTTAAGCAATTTGAAAATTTCCAGTGGAACATTATCTCCAGCTTTTAAGGCAACTACTTATAACTATTCAGCATCAGTGAATGTTTCAGCTATTAATGTTGAAGCGACGCTAAATAGTGATGGTTCATCTTTTGTTGAAGGATATGGAAGCAGAACCGTAAAACTTAATTATGGAGTGAATAATATTCAAGTAAGAATTAAGAGTAAAACAGGAGCAGAAACTATTTACACGATTAAAGTTACAAGAATTGATAATCGTAGTAAAGACAACACTTTAGCATCTTTAAAAACTGACGTTGGAGCAATAAGTCCTGCATTTAATCCTGCGACTGCTAATTATACTGTAAACGTTCCTTATAGCACAACAAGTGCTTCCGTAGAAGCAACTATTAAAGATAGTAAAGCAAGTTTTGTAAGTGGCTTTGGGCCTCGTAGCGTTGAATTAAAAGAAGGTAATAATGATATTGCTATCAAAGTTAAAGCTGAATCTGGAGCTACTAGAACTTATACTGTAAGAATTATAAGAGCATCAAACACAGATACACCTGCTCCTATTGATGATAGTGAGCTAGCTTTGTTAGAATCATTGGAATTAAGTGAAGGAAACTTAGCTTTTGATAGTAAAACTTTTGAATATACAGTTTATGTTAATTATGAAGTTACACAAGTGATTGCGACAGCTAAACCTAAAAACAAAGATGACATTGTTACTATTGTTGGTGGCGATAATTTAGTTGTTGATGTTGAATCACAAATAATAGTTAATGTTGAAGATACTACTCACAATTTCTCAAGAAACTATACAGTTAATATTATAAGAAAAGAAGAAAATAACAATGTTTCTAACAATAGTGAAGTATCAGATATTAAAATTGAAAAACATAATATTAAATTTGAACAATCACAAGAAAGATATAATATTACTTTAAATAAAAATGAAACAAAATTAAATATTACAGTTACCCCTGAAGATAGTTTAAGTACAGTGACAATTAAAGGTAATGAAAACTTGAAGTTAGGTAGCGAAATAGAAATAGTTGTTACTGCTGAGGATGGTTCTGAAACAAAATATTATATTGAAATTGATGGAATAAAAGAAGGAACTAATATTTTCTTGATAATTGTTCTTATAATATTAATTATTGTTGTGATTGGTTATATTATTTTACGTATAATGGGTTATAAAGTTTATTTCAACTTAAGTGTAATTGGTTCATTCTTTAGAAGTATTGCAGAAAAAATTAAAAATATATTTGACAGATAGAATATAAATGCATATAATTATAACAATTAGTGATGAAGGAATTTACAACTCTGGAGCTAAATCGAGGATTCGCGTTAAGAATTAAAGTGTATGATACATTCATAAAATAAGGTGGTACCGCGAGAATTTCGTCCTTATGTTTATGAATGTTTTAATTTTAGAAAGGTGATATAGATGAAAAAAATGACAAATTGGGAAGAACTTATATGGAGAGGACTTGTAAAAGACGTTGCAGGAGATGACATTGAAGATAAAATAAATAATGAAAGTGTTACTTTTTATTGGGGTACAGATCCAACTGCACCAAGTTTACATATTGGGCATTATAGTTCTTTAGTAACTGCAAAAAGATTAATGAAAATGGGGCATAAACCGATTTTATTATGTGGTGGTGCTACAGGAAGAATAGGGGACCCCAGGCCTACAGCTGAAAGAGAAATTATTAGTATAGATACTCTTAATAAGAATATTGCTGGTATTAAAAAACAAATTGATAAATTATTTTGTGGTAAAGCAAAATTGGTTGATAATTATGATTGGTTTAAAGGATACGAGTTTTTAGATTTCTTACGAGATATAGGAAAATATATTAATGTTAACTATATGTTAGACAAAGATATAATTAATAGAAGACTTGAAACGGGTATAACTTATGCTGAATTTAGCTATATGTTAATTCAAGGCTATGATTTTTTAAATATGTATCAAAAAATGGATTGTATAATGCAAGTTGAAGGTAGTGACCAATGGGGGAATATTACAACAGGGATTGATCTTATTAAAAAAGTTCTTAATCGTCAAGCTTATGCATTTACTATGCCTTTAATCTTAGACGCTAGTGGAAATAAATTTGGTAAAAGTGAAGGTAATGCTTTATGGCTTGATAAAGAAAAAACTTCAAGTTATGAATTATATCAATATTTAATAAATACTGATGATTCTATGGTAGAGCATTATTTAAAAGTATTTACATTCCTAACACCAGATGAAATCATAGATACTATGAAAAAACATAATGAGGAACCGCATTTAAGAATAGCTCAAAAAGAACTTGCAAGATGTATTATTACAGATATTCATGGTGAAGAAGAGTATAAGAGTGCAAAACATATTAGTGAATGTCTATTTAGTAGTGAAATAAAAGAACTTAAAGCAAGTGATATAATTAGTAGCTTTAAAGGTGTACCTACTTTTAAGTTAAATGGCGAGAATAATTTGTTAGAAGTTCTTGTAGATAACAATATTTGTTCTTCAAGAAGAGAGGCAAGAGAAATGTTAAGTAGTGGAGCTATTTTAATAAACAATGAAAAAATATTTGATGAGAACATGATTATAGATAATAGTCTAGCTATTGATTCTAAAGTTGTTGTTATTAGAAAAGGGAAGAAAAAATTTTACATTGCAACGATTTAAGTTAATCATTTGGAAAATATTTAATTAAGTTAAATTCGTATAATATTAAAGTGATTATCGGAAGTAGAAGAGGGATTATATGTTAGATAAACATTTACAAATTGATAGACATTATTTTAAAGTTATTAATAGCAAACCTATTCATATAAAAATTTTGGGGGATTTACATCATAGTAATTCTTTTTCAGAAAAAAAATTAGATAAAATTGAAAAAGTGATAGATGAAAGTCCCACTGATTATCTTTGTATTGTAGGAGATTTGATTGATAGTACAAACTATTTATACGATAATAACGAAAAAAATACTATATTAATTGAATGGCTACGAAAACTGGGAACCAAATATAAAGTTTTTTTAACTTTAGGAAATCATGATTTTACATATTTTGACAGACATACTGGAATAAAAGATATTCCAAAAGAATTTCTTAACGAACTAAGAAACATACCAGGTCTTACCTTATCTCATAATGAACCATATTATGAAGATGATTTAATTCTAATTTATCAATTAGAATTAGACTTTGATTATTATAAAGATTATGAAAAATTAGATATTTTACTTGCTACACTTATGGACCAAAAAGAAAAAATGACAAATTTAAATCAAAAAAAAGTAAAAATATTATTAATTCATTCTCCATCATTAATTACTCATCCCAAAGTATTAGAGTATATTAAAGAATTTGATTATATTATAGCAGGTCATATGCATAATGGATTAGTTCATCCATTTGTATCAAAAATAATTCCTAAAAATAGAGGAATTATTTCTCCTAATAAAAAACTTTTTCCTTTACATGCAAGAGGAGTTGAAACGATAGAAATTGATAACAAAAAGATAACTTTGATAGTTACAGGAGGAATAGTTAAAATTCAAGAATGTGCTTCTCCATTAAATTTATTAAATTACTTTTTTCCCATGCAAATGGATGAAATCGTCATTGATAGTGTACAAAAATTGCTATATAAACATAAGTGACTTTTATAAAAAGGAGGAATTTTGGTATGCTAAAAGAACAAGTTAATGATTTAAATATTCGCAAAGTTTTGTCTTTTAGTAATAGGTCGATTATCTATCTACTTAGTGATGGCCGAGTATTTAAGAGATTTCGTTTTGAAGAGATAGAAGAATATGAAAAACGTAATATATCTTTAGAGAAAAAAATATTAATAGGAGAAAAATTAAAGAATTTTAAGGAATATTATGAGCCTTTAACAGCTGTTTATCAAAGAAATAGATTAGTTGGTTATACAATGAAATTTAATAAAGGTAAAAGATTTGATAAGTATCTAAGTAATCAAAAATTAAAAAATTTATATTTCCTTGCTAGTTTCTTTAGTAAATTAGAAAATGTAGTAAAAAAAGGTCATAGTTTAGGTTTAGTATTTCCTGACTTATGTACGATTTCTAATATTTTTATCTCCAGAATGGGTAATTTAAGTTTAACAGATTATGATGGCTTTCAAATAGAAGATTCTTTCTCTTTTTCTGTTTCAAGTGCAATTAATAATGGTTATAAAATTCATAAACCAAAGTTTTATCAAAATGACTTATTTACGGAAGAATTAGATAAGTATAGTTTAATGATATTATTTTTGCAAACTCTTTCTTCTTTAAATTTAAGTTATATAGATTCGATTAATCCTGAAACAAATGAAATATTAACAACTAGAGATTTAGCAGAATATATTAATCTTGATGATGAAGAAATAATTGCTATAATTGAAGATACTTTAAGTATAGATAGGGAAGGCTTTTATGTAAGTGTTGTAATTGATGCTATAGTTTCTAAATATGACTTAGTAGTTTATAAAGAAGATAATAACGAATATGAAAAAATTTTGCTCAAAAAATAGCAATAAAAGAAACTCCTCATATTTTATAATAGAAAGGAGTTTTTCTATGTATCAAAATTACTATGGTAATAAATATGGAGACAGACAATTTATTGTGCCTTTTTTACTTGGAGGCTTGGTCGGTGGAGCAGCTGTAGGTGTATCACGTCCAAGACCAGTTGTTGTAACAAATCCATATCCTAATTACTATCCTTATGGAGCGCCATATAATTATTATCCTTATTATAGATATTAATAACCATTCCTATTAATATACATAGTGATAATAAATAACTACCCCCATAAGATACAAATGGTAGAGGAATACCAATAATAGGAACTAATCCAATATTCATAAGCATATTATAAAAGCATTGAAAAACAAGAGTTAATAAAACAGCTGTGAATATGGGATTTTTTTTCTGCCATAAATACTTAAATATTAAAAAGAAACATATTAAAATAATTAGTGGTACAAAAATACTATTTGTACTTAATATATAAGCAAAAATAAAATCATTGTGATACTCTGGAAAATAAACAAAACTATGTGATCCAATTGAAATTAAGGCATTTTCTATTTGGATACTACTTTGTTCTTTAAAACCAATTAATCTATCAATTCGATAAAAAATACTTGTTCCAAATATTCTAATAAAAAGTTCTTGATATTTTAGATACATAAATGCAAATCCCAAAATCGTTAAAACTGATAAAATTGCTAGAATAATGAGTCCTTTTTTATTCTTATTTCGGTATATTAGACAACTAAATAAGATAATGGCATAAAAGATAATTGCTCCTGTATCAGGCTCTAAATAAGTTAAAATGCTAGGTATTAAGAAAGCAATTATTAAAAAGATTATATTTTTATTGGACATATTAAGTTTAATTAAGTAAAGTAATAATGCTATTTTCATGAGTTCACTAGGTTGTAATTTAAAAAAGTATAAATCTAACCATGCTTTAGCTCCTTTAGTTTCATTACCAATTATTAAAACTAAGACTAAAAGAAGATTACAAATTATATAAAACCAAATACTTTTTTTTATTATCCATTTCATATTAATTTTGGAAACAACAAAAATAAGTCCTAATGACAATAAACAAAAAATTAATTGCTTTGTACCTAGATTAGTTCCTTGTTTTAAAGTCATAACACTTATTATTAATAAAACCATAATTGGTATTAAAATTAAGTACTTATTGGTCATAATCTTTTTCATACTATTATTATGTTTAATTTGAAACTTATTAATACTAAAAACATAGTATGTAATAGAGGTGACGACAATGAATAAAGATTTACCAGGTGTTTTTGCTAATAAAATAACTAATGCTATTGATAATGTCCAATCTGTTTTTTATGGGGAAGGAAAGGATGACCGAAACGTTAATGAAGTTTTAGATAAAATCTATAGTAATTCAAAATTTGCTTTCTTAAAAAGTGTGGAAATTGTAACAAACACCGAGAAAAGTGTCGAGAAAATAGCAGCAAGATTTAAAGACCATATCTTAACGTTAAGTAATAAAAATATTAAAATAGCTGATATAAAAAGTATTAAAGAAATAAAATAATCGCTTTTAATGGCGATTATTTTTTATAAAAAGTTATAATGTTCGCTTGTTTTTCATCATTAAATACAGTACAATTGTTTTAGGAATATTTAGTTGTTTGAGTGTCTACCAAATCTCTTACAGAGAGGAGGTTTGATAATGATGAAAAAAAGAAACTTTGTCATCAAAGTTCTTCGCTACATCGCTATCATTTTATTGCTTCTTATCATTATGATAGTTGTTATAAAGAAAGACACTTAATTCTTCATTGAATTAAATGTCACACAATTTTAATTGGGTAGACATTCAACATGCAAAACTGAATGTTCCCTTTTTTATTGTATGCAAGTTTCCTTGACATATTCATCATAGCATAAAAAAGTATTCTTGACAAGTTGCATAATATTTAAAAATTATTTTTATCTAAGAGTCCACTAATTATTAAAAAATTTCCTTTTATAAATTTATATCCTGCCTTGCTATCTAGATTTACTTCTTTAAACTCATTTTTTTCAATATTATATCTTCATCAAATAAATGCAAAGTTCCTGTACAAAAAACTCCATCAAATGTATTTTTCTCAAATGGAAATTTTTTAGTAATATCAATACAACTTATTTCTAACTTATTTTTTAAGTTTTTTGGGACAATTATTTCTAATTCTTCTAATTCTTTTAATTCTTCTTTATCAATATCAACCGTTACTACTTTATCAGATAAATTTAAAATCATTTAATTAAATCTACCATCTCCTGCCGCTAAATTAAGAATTTTCCCTTTAAAGTCAATTTCTTTAATTTTATCTATAGTTGCTTGTTCTTCCATACCCCATTTTGACATATTTTATTTACCTCTTTCTAAATTAAAAAAGACCTATTTTATAATGTCTTTAATATATTTTTTTAATTGTTTAGCATCTTTACCAAAAATAATTTTTATTTGGTTATCAACTTCAACAATACCTTGAGCTCCTAATTTTTGAATACCATCTTTATCAGCTAAAGTAACATCTTTTAAAATTACTTTAAATCTTGACATATTACATTCAGCATTCATAATATTTTCTTTCCCACCTAAGTATTTAATTAACTTATTAATTTCATTACCAAAGTCTTTTTTTCGTAGTTTAACAACCACTAAAGAAATTATTAATAATACTGCAACAATTATGGGATATTGTATCCATTCCATTTTAATCACCTATAAAGAATTATACTATAAAATTGTAAAATATGCACTATTTTATATATTAATCATAAATTATTAGTGAGAATACATGAAAGGGTGAAAAGATATGTGTAACAATAATAATGAAGGAAACTGCATTGCTGATATACTTAATGTGATAATGGTTTTACAACAAAATGCTTGTCCAGATAATTGTTTAGATTCTTGTGATAGACCAATGTTAGGTGGAGGACCAAATTGTTTAATTTGTAATACAAGACCAGTTATGTTATATACTTGCTGCGGTAATGGGCGTCCTTGGACAATGCCAACTAGTAAGGATTCGGTAGCTACTTGCACGGCTGCAAGTGAAACTTGTTCTTCCGTATTTAGAGTAGAAAAGATAGAGGGTAATTGTTGTACATTTAGAGTACTAGCTGATAATCCTGATACAACAAGTTTATATCCATATGTAGCTACTAACTCAATATTCACAATGAATTTAGATTGTGTTTGTAGTATAAGATGTTTGAATGATACATTTGTAGAATGTGTTTAAAAGCAATGAAAAACATTGCTTTTTTTATGGTTTAATTTTATAATTACACTAGGGTGAACGTATGAAAAAAGTTGTCTTATTTTTAATTTTATTATTAGTTCCAATAAACATTTTTGCATTATCTTTACCAGATTTATATTCGAATAATGTTTTAATCTATGATTTAGAAAATAATGAAATATTACTTGAAAAGAATAGTAATGAAAGGGTGAGTATTGCTAGTTTAACGAAGATAATGACAACAATTACAGCTATTGAAAATATTGATGATGTTGAAGAGGAAATAAACCTTACTAGTGAAATGATTAATAGTGTTCCTTGGTATGCTTCTAAAGCAGGACTAAAAGTAGGGGATGTAGTTACATACAAAGACTTGTTATATGCATCAATTATTCCATCGGGTGCTGATGCCACTTATTCGCTTGCAATTTCGATATCTGGAAGTGTCGAAGACTTTGTATCTAAAATGAATGAGTTAGCCAGTAAATTAGAACTTAAAAATACCCATTTTGTGAATGTTACAGGTCTTGATGAAGAAGAACACTATAGTAGTGCTAATGATATTTTAATAATGCTAAAATATGCCTTAAACAACGAATTATTTAAAGAAATTTATACAACTAAAGAATATACTTTACAAAATGGTTTAGAAGTTAAAGCGACAATAGATAAATATAACAAAACTATGGGACTTGATTTATCAAGAATAGAAGGAAGTAAAACGGGCTTTACTGATGATGCAGGAATGTGTATGTCCTCACTATTTACAAGTAAAGAACGTAATTTGATTATAATCACTTTAGGAGCGCCTTATGTTCAAGGGAATTATTATAATATAAGAGATGCAGTTACTATTATTAATTTTGTTGATAGTAATTATAAAGATATTGTTTTATCTGATAAAGAAGATTTAATAAAAATATTAAAAGTAAAAAATAGTAAGACAACACAATACTTAGTTTATCCAGAACGTGATGTTACGAAGTATTTACCAGTTGATTATAAACCCGATGATATTAAAGTCGAATATACGGGAAAAGATGAATTAAGCTATAAAGATAAATTAGGAGATACTATTGGAACAATAAACTATTATTACAAAGATGAATTAGTTAAAAAAGAAGATGTGATAGTAAATGAAGAATTTAAAATGGATATCCCGAAAGTCTTTAAATCTAATTGGTTATGGGTATTCTTAGTCTTGATAGTTATAATATTTATTCTTTTAAAAATTAGAAGAATTGTAAGAAGAGCAATAAGAAAGCAAAGAAGAAAGAGTATTAGACGTTATAAAATGAACCCATTGTCAAGGACTAAATAAAAAAGAGAGTCTAAGCAATGGATGATAGGAGATGATTTCTGTATTGAACAGGAGTCATCTTTTTTAATTCCATTGATATCTAAAATTATTATAATATTCAATATAATCTTTTATCTCATTGTAAAAATGTATTTAGACTTAGTAATGCTTCGTTATTTGTAATAATACTATTAAGCATTTGTTATCATCTAATTTAATTTTTTAATGTTTCCATTTTTTGAAAAAGAAGTAGGATATATTTGTGAATTCTGATAGTGTTTTAGCAAGCCTTAGTGGGATAGAAGTAGCTATTTTATTTCCATTATATAGTAATTATCTTTAAAGTATTTTTTTTCAACATCACCTAGCTTTAAGTTTAAATCACTAGTTCTACTTCTTAAATTATTATTAAGTGTAATTCTTAAAGTTATATCTTCTTTTCCTTTAAAGCTTATTCTGTCATAAGTTATAAAATTTTTGGCTTTAGCTTTTCAAATCTTATATAGTAGTCAATTTTTCTTATGATTTGAGAATTACTATGTTTACTATTATTTAGATAGTTATACTAATCACCTAACTTTAATTTTATTCTTCTTTTATATACAATAACTTATTATCATTATCAAAATAAATATTACAGATTGTTGCTTGATAATATTTGTCTTGTTTTATTTTATCTTTGATTTTTTCTAATAAAATATTTTTCTTTTCTTCACTAATAAGATATTTTACTTCTTCTCTTTGAAAAACTTTTTCATACATTCTAATCTTTCCTTTCACAAACCATATCCTAAAGTATTTTATTGAAAAAAATGTAGACACATTATGAAAGAATTGTGAAATTTATTAAAATAAAAATAGCACAGATGTGCTATAAAATAATTATTTATTATATAAGCGATATAAATTTATACTTGGAGTGTTATTAAATCGTAATTTGTATTTGTTGGTACCTAAACCATTAGATATAAATAATTCTTTATCATCGAAACTATAATGTTCTTTATAATATTTTGTCGCATTTTCCTCTTTAAACAAAGGATTTACAATGTTTAACACACCACCAATACTACCAGATAAAATTAAATTACCATTACTTATATTATCTATATAATCAGGCTCATGAGTTAGAACTATTTTATAAAAATCTTTTTCTTCTTCATTTTCCAAAATACTATAATCAGGGTTAGTTGAATTAAGTCCAGCTATAACTAAAGGAGAGTTTGATTTATAAAATAATAACTTTGTTTTGTTATCTAATAAAATAAAATCAGCTTTATCAATAACATCATAGTATTTATCGTTTTCATCATCACTTTCACTACTAATAGCATATTTATATAACTTTGGTTTTAACTCACTTAAAGTTGTAATAATATCGTGGTAATTATCATCATTTAAAATAGTATCTTCATCAAATAAGTTACCCGTAAAAACAATAATGTCAGGATTTAAATCATTAACTTTTTTTACTATGTGATCTAGTTTTTCTTTATTAATGGTCGTTCCATATCTAATATCACTAATATGAGCTATTTTAAATCCATCATAATCTTTATTAATTAAAGAGTGTTCTACTTTATATTCTTTTATAACTATAAAGCTTGGCTCAATAAATCTAGCATAACAGAAAATAGCTAAGAAAATAAGAAAAATAATAATTGCTATTTTTTTATATTTTCCGAAATCTTTCTTAGTTTTTTCTTGATTTTCTTGTTCTTCTTCTATTTCATATCTATCAGAACGCATAAGTAAGACCTCCTAAATAAATAATAAAGCAAGATAAGAAAGAATGGCAAGAGAGTTATGAAATATATGGACAGAGATATTACACAATATATTATCTGTTTTGCTATAAATATGACCTAGGGCATAACCCATAAAAAAGTAAGGAAAAATATATAAAAAATCAGTTAAACCTGTATAACTAGAAACGATATGAGCTAGAGCAAAAAGTAAAGAAGTTATAAAAACGAATAATTTTTTATTTCTAATAGCGTTTTTAAAAGATGCTCTAAAGGCAAGTTCTTCACATATTGGACCTAAAATACACATCGCAGGGACGGCATAGATTACAAACTCTTTTAAAACAGTTCTGTTAATTGCTTCATTATTAGCTATCCCATTAGTAACAAAAAAATTAATTAGTAAATTAGATACACTCATAGCGATAAAACCAAGTAACCAAAATTTAAAACAAATATCAAAATATTCTTTCCTGTTCTTTTTAAAATCCTTAAAACAATTTTTAAATTTATTTTTATTTAAGATAATTAAAATAATAGTAAGTGATATTTCACATGCAAGTAAAGTTATCGACTTTACTAAGTTATTGTCACTAGTGACAAAATTATAAAATACTAGTTGAAAAACAATAGGAAATATAAAAAAAAGAAGATATATAAAAATTCCTTTAGTTATTTCTTTATAAGTAGTATTCTCTTTTTCTTTCATAATTTTTCTCCTTATTTTTCTATATAACCCATTACTTTAAGTCTATCGATTGTTTCAGTTCTTGATTTTTCCCCAACTAGACGATTCATGGCACTAATTTCTTCGCCATTTTTAATGAAAATTACAGTTGGAGTACCATTGATAGTGGCGACACCTTTTACAAAAGCTTGTTCTTCATTATTTAATAAATCAGTATGAATTTGATAAGCTGTTAAATCGTAGTCAGATAATACTTTCTTAAATATTGGTAAATATGCTTCACAATGGGAACATTTACTACCAGTCATAATAATTATAAAAGATTCTTTATTCTCAATTTTTTCTTTAAATTCACTAGCATTTAATAATACTAAATGACTATTTATTTCGTTTTCTTGTTCCTTTTTTTCTTTTCCTACATATGCAAATAATGCTATAAAAGCAACTATAAATAAAATTATTCCAATTATAATAATATTCTTTTTCATAAACTTCACCCTACTAAATATACCATATTAATGAGTTTATAGCAATAATCAGTTTTTTGCATGTAATTAAAAAAATAAAGAAATTTCAAGAAAAAAAGGAATTTCGCCTTTCATAGTGTAAGTATAAGGGTGAAGGAGGAAAAATAATGAA
>CAOJBM010000019.1 GCA_948329525.1 uncultured Mycoplasmatota bacterium | reverse complement strand
ATAATATAATTATATCAGGAATATGGTTGCGAAGAAAATTTACTCTTTTTAGCTGGTCATACCATTTTATCTTGACAAAAAAACACAATAATAGTAGATTATTTCCTTATAAGGAGTGGGTTTATGGCATTAAGAATGACTGAAAAAATCAAAATACTTGGAGTTTTAAAAAACAAAGAAGATTTTTATTATGAAAATTTTGACTTTAAACCTCGAAAATATACAGATGATGAATTAATAGAATATTTATTAGATTTAATTATAAAGAATTTAGGTGGCGATAAAGAAGTTAAATCAAATACTTTAAATAGGCATTTTAATGCATTATATACAATTTTTGAATATTGTTTAGTAACTGATAGAAAATTTAGTGATAAGTTAGCAAAAAGGACTATATCATTAAAAGAAGATTATGTTAGTTATTTAAAAAAACTAAAAATAGATTCTAATAAAGAAGTTGAAGAACGATTATTTAGATTAGTAAATTTAGTTATTAACAATAGAGCTAACATTGATGAAAGTTTTTTAAGAGATGGTACTGAAGCTATTTATGAAGATGAAGAAGAGGTAGAACAAGTTGCAGTTTCTTTAACTAAAGAACAAGATGAACTTAATAAATTAAAAATAGAATTAGGAGCATGTCAAAAAGACAGTAGTAAGAAAGATACTATAATTAAAGAATTAAAAAGGAAAAAGGAAACCTTAGAGAAAACTATCCTAAATTACAAAAGAGAAGTTAATACAAATATTAAAGATAAAGAGAATCTTCAAAAAGAAATGGAAAGTTTAGAAAAAGATTTAAAAAGATACCAAAAACTTGTTGATGAATTAACTAAAAAAATAGCTACTCAAGAAAATCGTGAAGAAGAATTACAATCTAAATTAGAAAAAATCCAAAAAGAAAAGCAAAAGTTAGATAAAGATAGAAAAAGGATAGAACTGTATTCTAAAAAAGAACAAAGACTTTTAGAACTTCAAACTGTTAAACAAGAAATTATTTTACTAATAAGTGAAAGACAATTAACAATTAATGAAATTAAAGAAGAATTAAATAATAAGGGCTTTATAATTACTAATGAAGAATTACAATATCTTTTAAATACAATAAGAAACACAATGAATATTTATTCTGGGTCTAAAACAATACCAGAAACTTTTCATATAGAAAGAATTAATCCCCAAAATGTTAATATAGTTAATAATACATATAGATTACTTACTAATGGGGAGCAAGAGATAAGAATTCTTTTAGTAGCAGATGTTCATAGTGATATGAAATCTCTTAGATCTTTTGAAGTTTATAAATCATTATATGATTATTGTTTTAAAAATAAGATTAGTAATATTTTTCTTTTAGGTGATTTACTTGATTGTTTCTGTAATTATGATATATCTAAAAAAGAAGAATTATATGATACTATAAAGTACTACCAAGAAAATATAGCGATGTTTTTAGATAAATATCCCCAATGTGATGAAATTACTAATGCTTTTTTAGGAGGAAATCATGAAAAAATGATGTTTGATGTTGGAATAAATCCAGTTGAAATAATAACTAATTCGAGATTAGATTTTGTTTCATTAGGATATAACGATGCTATAATAAGAGTTAAAAATAATTGGTTTGGAGTCCATCATCCTAATAGAGTAGTTAATAGTGAAAAAGAAGAAGCCGTTAAAAGTTATTTAAAAAAATATTATAAGAATTCTAATTTAGAAAAAAGTTATATAGATATATTTGGCCATTTTCATACTAATTGTTTAAATCCCATAAATGGTTATCTACTTTTACCATCATTAACCCGTAATGGAGATGATGTTAAAGGAGCTTATGAAATGCGAATAATATTAAATGAAAAAGGCTTTATTGGCAAGATTGTTTTTGTTCCTCTTATATTTAACAGAAAAATTTTAGTTAATACCTATGAAATAGAGTATAAAAAGATGACATTAGAAAAAACAATAAACTAGTTGACAAATGCCTAAATGTCGCATATAATTGATTATGTTATTGAAAAGGAAAGCGATGTATCCACATCCACCTGACTAATGTGAGTTTAGTAGGTAAAAAGCCAAGATATATTTTTATAATATAATTGTCTTTTAGAGTGGATACGTTAGTATCTACTTTTTAATTGTATGGAGGTGCATTTATATAGCAAAAGATAAGAATGACTTGCCTATTAATGAGCAAATCAGAGTACCAGAATTAATGGTTATTGGTCCAAATGGTGAACAAATGGGAGTTAAGAAGTTACAAGATGCTTTAACACTAGCTAATTATGCAGGACTTGATTTAGTTTTAATGAATTCAAACCCTGAAAATGCCGTTGGGAAAATTATGGACTACAACAAATATCGATATGAAAAGAATAAAAAACAAAAAGAAGCATTAAAAAAACAAAGAGAAAATAATAAATCAATTAAGGAATATCAATTAAGTACAACAATTGATATTGGAGATTTTAATACTAGAAAAAAGAATGCTTTGGAATATTTAGTTAAAGGACATAAGATTAAAGCAACCATTAGGTTTAAAGGAAGACAAATGGCTAGGACCGAATTAGGTAAAGAGGTACTTTTAAGATTTGCTTCTGAGTTAAGTGATGTAGCAGATATTGAATCTACACCATCACTTGAAGGCAAAACAATGACAATGCTATTAGTGCCAAAGAAATAAGTTATAAAAGGAAAGGAAGTATAAATTATGGCAGGAAGTAAACAAAAAACACATAAATCATCAAGTAAAATACTAAAAAAGAAAAAAAATGGAACACTTACTTATAAATTAAGTAATGGTAACCACAAGACTGCTAAGGATAGTAGTAAACAAGTAAGACAAAGAAGAAACAAAGGAACTTTAGGAAAGGGACAAGCAAGCAGATTGAAGTCTGTTGTTAAATAGGGGGTGTAAGATATGACAAGAGTTAAAGGTGGAACTGTAGCTAAAAATAGAAGAAGAAAAGTTCTAAAACAAGCAAAAGGATATTTTGGTTCAAAACATAGATTATTTAAAACTGCTCAAGAACAATTATTTCATAGTGGAGACTATGCTTACCGTGATAGAAGACAAAATAAGAGAAATTTTAGAAAACTATGGATTACAAGAATTAATGCTGCGTGTCGTGCAAATGACATAAGTTATTCTAAATTTATCAATGGTTTAACTAAAGCTGGTATCGAAGTTAATCGTAAGATGTTATCTAGCCTTGCTATTGATGATGCGGCATCTTTTACTAATTTAGTAAATATTGCTAAAGATGCTTTAAATGGCAAAGGTGCTAAAGAAGTTAAGAGTGAAACTAAAGAAGTTAAAACTGAAACTAAAGCTACTAAAGAAGAAAATTCTGACTATTCTAAATTAACTGTTGCTGAGTTAAAAGAAATGGCAAAAGTTAAAAATATTGAAGGTTATACTTCAATGAAAAAAGCTGAACTTATAGAAGTTTTATCTAAGTAATCATTATTATATGGTTACTTTTTTCTTGCTATAAAGTTTTTAATTTTATATAATTAATGTAAGAGATGGGTGGTTTAAATGGAAAAAAGAAGAGAACTAGAAAAGAAAATAGAAGTTTATAAGAAAAATAGTAAAGCATTATGTGATATGTTAGCTCTTTATAGTTATTTTATTGTAGAAGATAAAGACTTAGATCTTGCTGGTTATATTGCTTTAGAAGCAGTTCTTAAAGATTTTGAAGATAAAGATGTAGATGTTCCTTTCAAAGCAAAAAGTATCGAAGATTTAATAGCTGAAGATACTAATAATCGCTATAAAGTGTTAAGAGAATTAAAAGAAACTGAATATTATGACGAATTAGAAGACAATTTACATGAAGATTATCGTATAATTCCAACAAGACAATATTATCGTAATCATTATATTAAATATAATAATGAGGAATTATTTAAACAACCATTTGATTTTTGGATAAGAATGTGCCAATATTATTATGGTGGTCCATCTTTAGTAAGTGAATTTTTATGTTCTGATATGGAAATGTCTAAAAAAGTAAATATTTTATACGAGATTATTAAATATTATATTAGAACTTGTTCTTATATTAATAGCTTCGAATATATCTTAGATTCAAAAGGGGCTGGATATGAGTTATCAAGAACTAGATACGACGTTAAAGAACAAAAAATAAATGAATTAATAATTGCTTTCAAAGAAGAAATAGATACAAACGAAGATAAAATGAGAGAGTTATTTGATATTATTTACAAAATAGTTATAGATAATATAGAGAAAAATACGACATATATTGCAAGTGCTGTGAAGTGGATATGTTATTTACAAGAGAAAAAATTGATTGATTTTATGAGTATAAGAAAGAAACATTATTTAGGTGATGAGTTAGAAGATATTTCTCTTTGTCCTTTTCTAGGTGTACAGTATTTAGATAATTTTAAAAAATTTTACCAATTAAAAGATTATAATAATGTTCCTGAGAATATTAGAGCAAATGATGACAGCCTTATTTTAGATTGGCTTGCTATTGAAGAAATTCCTTCTTTTATTGCTTTAACAAACTACAAAACTAGTATAGCTGATATAGAATGTATTGGAAAAAGAGTACTAAGAGAACAAAGACGACATGGAGAAATAAATAAAGAATTAGTAGAACAAATTAAAAGTGCTATAATTCATAAAGCGAAAGATAAAAAAGAATATAAAACTTATTGTGAGTTAGCAGAGATGTTTGAAAATATTGCTGATTATGAAGCTTATATGAGACAGCGAGAAAAAGAAAGAGAAGAAAAAAGGAGATTAAAAGCTCAAGAAGAAAGAGAACTTCTAAATGCTCGTTATAATTTTATTTTAAGACTTTCTAATATGAATGAGTCTTTACAAGAACAAGTTCCAGGTAAAAAAGTAATTAAAGAATTAGTATTTCAAAAAGAAGATAAAGATAATAAATAGTCAATTATCTTTTTTCTATTCTCTTGAAATAGTTATAAACTTCTTGTATTTTGATTTGGTAGTTGTAGTATTTTATTTTTTATAAATAAAATAAGCACTAAATATCGACGGTATATTTTTCTAGAAAAAAATATGTTTTGACTTTTAAAATACTTTAATTTATAATTATATTGAGGTGAATGATATGATAAAAAGAGAAAATTATTTATCTAAAATTAGAGAGTTTTATTCTAGTGATATAATAAAAGTAATTACGGGAATAAGAAGATGTGGAAAATCAGTCTTATTAAAACAAATTATTGACGAGATTAAAGAACAAAATATAGATGACAAACACATAATATACATTAATTTTGAAGATGTTGAATACGCATTTATTAAAAATTATTTAGACTTAAATAAATATATAAAGGAAAAAATTGTAGATAATGAAAAATATTATTTATTTTTTGATGAAATACAAATGGTTGATGAATGGGAAAAAGCTATAAATTCTTTTAAAGCTACATTAAACGTATCATTATTCATAACTGGTTCTAATTCTAAATTATTATCTGGAGAATTTGCTACATTGCTATCTGGAAGATATGTATCCTTTAAATTAGCGCCTTTCTCATTTAAAGAAGTTTTAATATTAAAAGATATAAAAAGTCGAAATGAAATGGAAGATATATTTAATGATTATTTGCTTTGGGGAGGAATGCCTCAAAGATTTGAATTTAAAACATTTGAAGGAATGAAAAATTATTTACGTGACGTTTTTGATGCTATTGTTTTAAAAGATATAGTAAAAAGAAATTCTATAAAGAATGTTAATTTATTTCAAAGAGTAATGGAATATTTGGTAACTAATCCTAGTCAAACTTTTTCTCCTACTAATATGATAAATGAGTTTGAAAAAGAAAGAATTCCTGTTTCTTCTAAAACAATATATGAATGCTTAGATTATGCTGAAAGTTCTCATTTGATGTCAAAAGTATCAACATATGATATAAGAGGAAAAAGAATTTTATCTAGAAAAGATAAATACTATTTGACAGATTTAGGATTAGGGCAAATTTTAAATATAAATAAAAAAACACAGTTTGGGTCATATTTAGAAAACATAGTATATAATGAACTTATTTTTAGAGGTTATAACGTTAGTATTGGAAATAATGATGGAAAAGAAATTGATTTTATCGCAACTAAACACAATCAAAAAGAATATTATCAAGTTACATTTGAGCTTTCAAATAAAGAAACTGAAGAAAGAGAATTTGGGGCTTATAATAACATTTTAGATAATTATCCCAAATATGTTATATCAACTGATAAGTTAGACTATTCTCAAAATGGTATAATTCATAAAAATATTATAGATTGGTTATTAGAAGAAAAAAAGTAGGATTACTTTTTTTCCATTCTCTTGAAATAGTTTAAAACTTCTTGTATAATTAATAGTGATAAAATAGGAGTGGACAGTTATGAAAAAAATAATGGCCAGTTTAGATGTTGGAAGTGACACAGTAAAATTAGTAGTTGGAGAAATTATTAAGAAAAAATTAAATATCTTGGCAGTAGCTGAAGCTCCTAGCGAAGGTATTAAAAAAGGGTTAGTTGTTAATCCTGAGGCTTTATTAAAGCCTTTAAAAGAAGTTTTTACAAAATGTGAAGAAATTATTGGGTTACCAATTAAAGGTGTAATTGTTTCAGTTCCTAGTAATAATGCTAAGTTTATTGTATCGGAAGGAATTACGAAAGTTATTTCTGAAAATCGAAGTATAACAGGAAAAGATATTATAAGAGTATTGCAAGCATCTGTAAGAGGCAAAATTGACTCTAATATGGAGCTTATAAGTGTTATTCCTACAAGTTTCAAACTAGATAATGATCGAATTGTTAAAAATCCTAAAAATATGCTTGCTACTATTTTAGGAGTCAAAGCAGTAATTGTCTCAGCTCCAAAGAAAACGGTTTATCCAGTTTTAGCTTGTTTAGAGAAATTAAATGTTGATGTTTTAGATCTTTCCTTAGGTTCTATAGGTGATTACTATGAGTTTGCTACAAAAGAAACTGATAATAGTGTTGGTATAGTAATTAATTTAGGTGATGAAATTACTTCCATAAGTGTTTTTAATAAGGGTATTTTGACTAATACATCAATTTTAGAGTTAGGTGGGGCAAGTATTGATAATGATTTAGCATATGTCTTTAAAATAACAAAGAATGATGCCAAGAATATCAAAGAAAAACTCTGTCTTGCTCATAGAAGAATGGCTCAAGCAAGTAATAGTGAAGTATTAACAAATAAAGAAGGCAGAGAGATTAAAATAAATCAATACGAAGCAACAGAAGTTGTGGAAAGTAGAATTGAAGAAATTCTTAATTTAACGAAAAAAGAAATAAACCACTTAACAAAAAAGGAAATAAGTTATATAATATTCACAGGAGGATTATCAGAGATAAAAGATTTCTCATTAATTCTAGAGGAAGTTTATAGCAAAAATGTGATTTTTGGTAAAGTAAGTGAAATAGGAATAAGAAATAATAAATATAGTTCTTGTGCAGGTATGATAAAGTATTATGCAGCAAAAGCAAGGTTAAAAGATAAAGATTTTTCTATATTTAGTATTGAAGAACAAGAAGAATTAAGTGGCTTACATAAACAGACTATAATGAATGATAGCGGAGTTTTAGGTAAGTTGTTTGGTTACTTCTTTGATAGTTAGGAGAGTGTTTATGTACGAATTAGAAATGGATCAAATTGCGAAGATTAAAGTAATTGGTGTTGGTGGTGGTGGATGTAACGCCGTTAATAGAATGATTGAATCAGGAGTTAAAGGTGTTGATTACATTGTTGCAAATACTGATTTACAAGTTTTAAATGTTAGTAAAGCTGATACAAGATTACAAATAGGGCAAAGTATTACAGAAGGTTTAGGAGCTGGTGCTAATCCAGAAATAGGAAGAGAAGCTGCTTTAGAAAGTAAGAAAGAAATTGAAGATGCTCTAACTGGTGCTGATATGGTTTTTGTTACTTGTGGACTTGGTGGTGGTACTGGTACTGGTGCAGCACCAATTGTAGCTGAAATAGCTCAAGATTTAGGAGCACTAACTGTTGGTATTGTGACAAAACCTTTTAAATTTGAAGGTCGTAAAAGAATGGAACAAGCAGAAGTTGGGTTAGAAGAATTAAGAAAACATGTGGATACTTTAATTGTTATTCCAAATGATCGAATTAGAGATATTATTGATAAGACGACACCAATGTTAGATGCTTTTAAAGAAGTTGATAATGTCCTACGTCGTGGTGTACAATCAATTAGTGACTTAATTGCAGTATCAGGGTTAGTTAACTTAGACTTTGCTGATGTTAAAGCTGTTATGCAAAAACGTGGTAATGCTATAATTGGTATTGGTATAGGAGTCGGCGAAAATAGAGCTATTGAAGCTGCTAAAGAGGCGGTATCTAGTCCTTTACTTGAAACAACTATTGATGGTGCAACAGATGCAATTGTTAATATAACTGGTGGTAATAATTTAACTTTATTTGAAGCTGAGGATGCTGCTGAAGTAGTAAGAAGTTCTGCTAATACAGATATAAATACAATCTTTGGAGCAGTTATTAATGAAAATTTGAATGATGAAGTAATTGTTACAGTTATTGCAACAGGATTTGATGATGATAAAGAAGATGATACTTCATCTTATGAAACACCAACATATAGAAGTAGAAGTTTAGATATCGATGATGACGACGATGATTTAGATAGCGATTTAGATATTCCACCATTTTTAAGAAATAGAGACGATTTTTGATAAATCGTTTTTTATAGATTAAAACTTTAATGGATAGGATTTAAAATTATGGGTGATAAAAAGTATTGGGAAGAAATATATTATAAAAATTTAAAAGAATCAGAAAAAGATTTTTTAAAAGATGTTTGGATGGTAAAATATAAAAATATTATTTGTAACGTAAAAAATAAAAAGGCTCTTGATTTAGGTTGTGGTTTAGGACAAGATTCTATCTGGCTTGTCCAAAATGGCTTTGATGTAACATCTTGTGATTTTTCAAAAAAAGCATTGAAGAAGTTTAAAAAAATATATCCTAAAGCTAAGATAATGAATATTGATATTACAAATGATTTACCATTTGAAGAAAATTTACTAGGACTAGTTAATGCTAATCTTTCATTACATTATTTTGATTTTAAAAAGACAATAGAAATATTTGACGAAATTTATAATATCCTTGAAAAAGGTGGGTTATTTATTGGGAGAATGAACTCGGATAAAAATAATTATATCAATGAAAATTATGTAGAATTAGAAAAGAATTTTTATTATGATAAATTAAATGATCAGCACAAGCGACTATTTAATAAAGAACAATTTGACTTGTTAACTAAAAAATGGAAAATAATAATTTTAAAAGAGGATGAAACGATTCGAAAAGGAAGAAAAAAATATACTTGGGAGTTTATTCTGCAAAAATAACTTATTTATAGTTAGTATAATTTATTGAGGTAAGTGCTATGAATGAAAATATTAAAATAGATAAATTTAGATTAAAATATTTACCAAAAATAATAAGAATATATAGAAGTTCTTTTCCAAAAGAAGAAAGATTTTCTTTTATTCTTTTGTTATGGAATCTTATAAGAAAAAAATCTAAATTATTTGTAGGTTTAAAAGGTATAGAAGTTATTTCCTTTATATATGTAATTAATTATAAAAAAGAAAGTTTTATTTTATACTTAGCTGTTACTGAAGAAGAAAGGAATAAAGGCTTTGGAAGTTATCTTTTAAATTGGTATTTAAGTAATTATAAAAATATTAATATTTATTTAAACATTGATGAAGTAGATAATAAGTATTATGATAATGATATAAGAAAGAAGAGATTAGACTTTTATTTATCTAATGGTTTTTATTTAGCAAAATATTTAAGTATAGAAAAAAATGGTAATTACAATATTTTATCTAATAAAGATAAGTTTGATAAAGATAATTATGCGGATTTAGATAGCAAAATATCTTCTTGGTTGTTTGATAATAAATCAAATATAGAAAGGATAGAAAACTATGAAAATAGGAATTGATATAGATGGAGTTCTAATAGATGTTGAAAAATGGCAACTAGATTATGGAAGTAAGTTCTTTTTTGAAAAATATAATAAACCAATAGTAGATTATAAAGGATATGAAATTGCTGATATATTTAATGTTTCAAAAAAATATGATGATGAATTTTGGTTAGAATATTTTATCGATTACTCTAAGAATGCTAGTCCAAGAGAATTTGCTTCTGAAATAATAAAAAAACTAAAAATTGATGGGTTTGAAATATATATAATTACTGCTAGAGGGAACTTTTTGTCAAAAGAACCTATATTATATAAAGAAAGTAAAAAAATGGTTATAGAGTGGTTAGAAAAAAATAATATTATTTATGATAAAATTATTTTTTCAAAAGAGGATAAGTTTGATGTGTGTAAAGAAAATAATATTAATATTATGCTTGATGATAAAGCAGAAAATATTAATAAAATATCTAAAGCAATTCCTGTTATTTGTTTTCATGCGGGATATAATGAAATGTGTCAAGGTAAAAATATAATTAGAGCATTTAGTTGGTATGATATTTATTATAAAATAAAAAATTGGAATTGATATAGATGAAAAATAAATTAAAAAGATTAATGAAAACGATGGATAAAATAGAATATGGAATTAAATTAGAAAATGGTAAAATTATAGATAATAATTCTAAAGAATGGGATGAGACAATAAATAATAAATATAGTTTATTAACTAAGAAAGAAATATTAACTAAAAAATGTGGTATTTGTTGGGACCAAGTTGAGTTAGAAAGAGATTTTTGTCAAAAAGAACACATTAGTCATAAGACTTATTATATTGCTACTTATGATGATAATAATATTCCATCTCATACTTTTTTAGTTTGTGAAGATAATGAAAAGTATTATTGGGTTGAAAATTCGTGGAGAAAGTTTAAAGGTATACATAAATATTCTTCTTTAAAAGAATTATTATTTGATGTAAAGAAGAAATTTTTAGAAAGTAATTCTTATATTAAAAATAATGAAAATACTTTTATTTATGAATATAAGAAGCCAAGAGAACATTTAACTTGTCAAGAATTTTATGATTATATCGAAACGCAAAAAATAATTTATTTAGAAAAATTATAAGCAATTTGTAGATTTTATTCAAAGATGCTATTATATTAAATTTAGAAAGAAGAGATATTATGAAAAAAGAATTACAAAAAAATAAAATATTACTAGCTTTATTAGGTAGTTTGAGTTTAGCGGTTTCTAGCTGTGGGCAAGAAAAAGAAGAAGGATTAATGCCTTCCCAAGATGTATCTATAGAAAAAGATATTGATTTAGATATAAGAAATGAGAATAATATTTTAGAGAAACAAGAAAAAATTCAAAAAGAGAAAGTAATGCCCAAAAAAGAGTTAGAAAAACCAATTAAGAAAGAAATTACTATTAGTGCAGTTGGAGATTGTACTTTAGGTCGAGATGATAATTATGATTATGTTAATAGTTTGCCAGATGTTTTAAAACAAAATGAACATGATTACAGTTATTTTTTTAGAGGTGTTAAAGATGTTTTGGAAAGTGATGATTTAACGATTGCCAATTTAGAAGGAACTTTTACTACGTATGAGCAAAAAAGAGATAAAAAGTTTACTTTTAAAGGAGATTTAGACTATCCAAATATTTTACTTGCAGGTAGTGTGGAAGCTGTCAATCTTGCCAATAATCATACATATGATTATGGGGAGAGAGGGTATCTAGATACCCTTAAAGCATTAGATGAATATAATATTCCTTATTTTGGCTATGATAATTATTTGATTAAAGATGTAGAAGGAATAAATATTGGCATGGCGGGAGTTCTGGGATGGACTGAAGAAGAAGCCAAACAAGAAACAGAAAAAGCTATAAACTATTTCAAAGATAATAACGTTGATTTAATAATAATGACATATCACTGGGGAATCGAAAGAGAAGATAAGCAGAATAGCACTCAAGAAAATATCGCTCGTTATGCTATCTCACAAGGTGCAGATTTGGTTTTAGGACATCATCCTCATGTATTACAAGGTATTGAATGCTATGAAGGAAAATACATTGTTTATTCTTTAGGTAATTTTGTGTTTGGTGGAAATAAAAATCCAAGTGATAAAGATACGATGATCTGTCAAATTACTTTTTCTTATGAAAATGCTAATTTAAAAGATACTTTTATAAATATAATCCCTTGTTCACTTTCAAGTGTCCAGGATAAAAATGACTATCAACCAACTATTTTAGAAGGTAAAGAAAAAGAAAGAGTATTAAATAAAATTTTTAAATCTAGTACAAATTTAGAATATATAGATTAATTTTCTAATATTTTATAATATAGTGTAAGAAAAAAGGAGAAGAATTATGAAAGAAATTGAACAATTTATTAGTTATATTAATGGGTATTTAGATGATGATTATCGGGAATATATTGATTTTGTTGGGGCAGAATATTACTTCACTCATGGTGGATGTTATGAATTTGCGAAAATAATTAAACATTTTATTCCAGCAACTATTATTTGTCAAAGTAATCCTAAATCTTCTAAATATAAAAATCATATTATTATTAAGATAAATGAATCTTATTATGATGCTAAAGGTGAAATACCTAAAGAACTTGCTGAGTCTCAATTTTATGCAGTTAGTAATGAAGAAGAAAAGATTTTAGAAGATTATATAGGAAATTTTGAAGTAGATGCTGAAGGTGTGAAAATTGATGAATTGATTATCAAGGAAACTGAACAGGTTGTTTTGGAATCGCCTAATGAAAGTATCGATAAACTTATAAATACGATAAATGCTCAAGTAATAAATGAAGACTCGATTAAAGTGTTTAAAAAAATTTAAATTTAATTAAAAAAATAGAGGAAGTAGCAAACATTTTCTCTTTTTTCGACAAAGTTTGACAAACTAAAGATAAAAAATATTCTATAATAATCAAAGGCAGTATAGAAGGAGATAATATGAACAATAAAAATTTAGAAGTAGATTATTTAGAAGGTTATAAAATATTCCAGGATGAAGAGATTGCTAGGTTAGAAAGAAAATATGGTAGTGTCTTAAGTATAATTACAAAAGATGAAACTATGGGAATAATAGTTACGATTAATGATTTAAAGAATTTGAATCACGCTTTAAGACAAAGCTTAGTTTTGTATCCTAATAAAAAATTAATTATTACTAAAGGTTTATTACAAGAACAATATTTTAATCCTGATGATAATTTTGTGGCGACATATTTATACTTGGCAAATTATTGGAGCGAGAATCAAGAATTAGCTAATCCTATATTTAAAAAAGTATTTGTAAGTGAAAGTGCATAAAACTTAAAGATTTTAAGTTTTTTCTTATGTTATAATGTAATTGCAACCAAAACGCAACAAAAAACAACCTAAAATTGGTTTTATGCAACTGGGGTTCGTAGTAAATTTATTGTGAGGTGAGAAAAATGAAGTTTAGTGAAAAATTACAAACTTTAAGAAAAGAAAAAAAGATGAGCCAAGAAGACTTGGCACAAGAACTAGATGTCTCAAGACAATCAGTTAGTAAATGGGAGTCAGGTACAACATATCCTGAAATGGATAAGCTCTTAGCATTATGCAAAATATTTAATTGCAGTTTAGAAGATTTAACTAATGATAATATATCAAAAATTAATGTTGAAACAGATGAAAAAATATTACCTAACTTAGTTAATAATGTTAAAACTGAAGTTAAAAAAATTTATCAGGTATTTGCTAAGATGGATTTTAAAGATTTTATCAAGTTTTTAATTTATATGGGGTTTATTCTAATAATTATATCTTTATTATTTATTCCTTTTGATGGTTTTAGAAACTTAATGAATAATATTTATCGTAATTTTGGAGCAGCTTATGGCTTGTTATCAAGCATTACTAATTTAATAGTATGTGTAATTTATTTTTTTATAGCGGTAGTAGTCTTATATTATGCATTTAAATTAAAGTATTTAGATAATGAAAACAATATAGTTAAAGAAGAAAGAGAAAATAGTTTAAAAGCTTCCTTTCAAGAGGAAAAAATGTCTACTGAAGAAAAGACTTTAGAAAAAGAAAAAAATAATTTGACAATCATTAAAACTAATAATCGTAGTATTTTAGATATTATGGTAAACGCTATAATTATCTTTATAAAAGGAATTGTTGCTTTTTGTTCCCTTCCTTTTATCTTTACTTTAATTTGCTTATCGGGGTCTTTAATGTTAGTAATATTTCTAATATTTAAGGGAATAGTTAGTGTTGGTCTTATCGTTTGTATAATATCTTTAATACTACTTAATATTTTACTTTTATATCTTGCATATTACTTTATTGTAAGTAAAAAAATTAAAATAAAATTTGTTTTTATAACATTTATTGTAAGTTTAATTATTCTAGGCGGTAGTTGCGGTATTATGATTGGAGAGTTATCAAAATACGAAATCCTAGATGAACTACCTGAAACAGCTATAATGACTTCTAAAAGTTATGAATATAACATGCAAGAAGATTTTTTCTTAGATACACGTATGTATGGGCATTATTATTCTAATATTCAATATAAAGTGGATAACACTTTAGGAAATAAAGTGTTAATTGATTTAGAATATTATGACAAATATGTTAATTATGAAATTAAAGAAAATAAACCTTATCTTTATATGGCTTTAGTTGATAGTAATTATACTAAACTATTTAATGAAGTCCTAATTAATTTAGAAAAGAAAAAAATTTACAATTATGACAAATATAATAAACAAAATATTACAATTACAGCAAGTGAAGAAAATATCTTAAAGATGAAAGAAAATGAAAAGCATTATTACGATAAGATACATCAAGAAGATTATTATAATATGAGAGAAGAGCTACAAGAGGAGTACAGAGAAAAATATCAAATGAAATTAGAAGAATACCAAGAACAAATTGAAAATCTAGAAGAAGAGATAAACATACTAAAAGAACAAGCCTTAAAAGAATAAGCTTTACAATTATTTTTGTAAAGTTTATTTTTTATTTACATCTAATTAATGTAAACGAGGTATAATAGAAATAGAATAGAGGGATATAATGAAACCACAAGAAAAACCAATTCACATTGAATGTGAAAAAGAAGATATTGCACCAGTAGTGATAATGCCAGGAGACCCATTAAGAGCCAAATACATAGCAGAAAACTTTTTAGATAATGCAAGGCTTGTAACAAGTGTTAGAAATATGTTAGGGTTTACAGGAACTTATAAAGGTCAAAAACTAACCATTATGGGTAGTGGAATGGGAATGCCTTCAGTAAGTATCTATGCTTGGGAGTTATTTCATTTCTATAATGTCGAAAAAATTATAAGAATAGGTACAGCTGGAGTTGTGTCACCAAATGTCTTAGTACCTGAAGTAGTACTTGCTGATAATATCTATTCCGAATCTAATTTTGCTTTTCAATATAATGGTTATGGTGGTAATACTGTCAAGCCATCTGAAAACTTAAATAAGAAAATATTAGAAGTAGCAAAAAATAAAAATATGAAAATACATGTGGGAACCATAATGACATGTGATGTCTTTGGTCCATATATTAATATAAATGCGGTTTTAGGAAGAATTCCAAATGGAATAGAACCTCTTGCCGAAGAAATGGAAGCTTTTGGACTTGTCCATGTTGCTAACAGCTTTCATAAAGAGGCCACATGTATGGTAACTGCCGTGGATTCCAAATTCTCGGAAGTAGTTTTATCAATAGAACAGCGTCAAACTGCTCTAAATGATATGATTACCTTAGCTTTAGACTCTTTAATAGTCTAAAAAAATAAAAAGGGGTGGCAAGTACTAATTCGCCACAAAATAAAACAAGGTTACTACAAAGATTACCTTGTTTTTTTATTCACAAATTAAATCTTTTATATTAACTACATTTTGAGCTTGAAGCCCTTTAGCAGTTTCTATTAGATTAAATTCAACTTCATCACCTTCAGCCAAAGTTTTATAGCCATCTTTTACAATTGCAGAATAGTGAACAAATATATCTTCATTTTCCTTATATGCAATAAAGCCATATCCTTTTTCGTTGTTAAACCATTTAATCTTACCTCTCACTTGTAAGACACCTCACCTTCGTATAAATCTTTACTAAAAATATGTTGTGAGCTCACTATTTACCTCATGCACGATTGTAATCATATCACAAAAAAATTAGTTGTGTTAAATTTGGGTATTTTTGGTAATTTTATGATGATTTTTTGTTTTTAATAGTTAATGTTTGAACAAAAAACTCATCTATTATTTCCGTAACTAAATCAAATTTAGAATTTTTGGTTGCAATCTTTTTGGCAATTGCTAGACCATTACCATGCTTTGGACCTTTATTAGTAAAACCACTTAAAAATATTTTTGTGCTATTAATAGGATTATAATAACTATTAGCAAAAACTAAATTTATATTTTCATTAATTAAATACATTTGAAAAGAAAAATACTTGTTTTTAGAATAATACAAAGCTTCTTTAGCATTATCAATGATAATTCCAATAACACTATATAACTCTTCTTTATCTTTAGTAGTTAATAATTTTTCATTTAATGAATTAACTTCTTTACTAACAATTGTTTCAATCTCAATATTTTCTTTTTGCATTTCTTGGAATTTGTAATCAATAAATTCTTTTAATCCTATAAAAGGAATACTACTTAAATTTTTAAAAGTCCAAGCATCTAAAGTATCTAATTCATTTTTGTATTCAATTAAAGAATCAATATATTCTAAAACTTTTTTATCAGTCTTTTTATTTAACATATTTCTAATCATAATAAGTTGATTTCTATTTTCATGAACACTAAACCGATATTCTTCTAATAGTTTTTCTGTATCTTTAACATATTTCATTGTATTTTTATAATCTTTATATATATCTTTAGCATATAAAATATCTTTTATTAAATGTAGTAGAGCTACTAAAATAAAAATAATCAAAAAAGTAATATTTATAATCACATCTAAGTTTTTAATATTTAAACTAGGTATTTTTAAAAACAAGAGAAAAGTACCTGTAATAAAAGCAAGAATAAAAGTAAAAATGTTTCGAATAGCCACTTTACTATTTGATAAAAGCGCATCTTTAGAAGAATTATGTAAAAATTTAATAATGAAGTAACTAATAATGATAGTAACAATATTGTATACTAGGGGACTTGCTAAAAAAATAATTTCTGTATTAGAACAAATATTATGATAAAGAATTATAACGGCTTCTAAAATAGAGTCGCTTATAACTAAAGATATGTAATAAATTATGGCAACAAATAAATTCTTTCTATTTGCTATTTTAAAAAGTAATTTATTAAAAAGAAATATTATCATTATAAAAGAAAAAGTTCGCAGATTTACAGAAGAAATATTTAAAATTAGTGCTAAGAAAAGGGCAGTCCAAATAAATACAATGATCTTTCTAAAATTTATACGTTTAAAATTATTAAATATTTTTTTACTATTTAAATAAAGAAAAAAAATTAAAATAGAAGTATAAATGTAATTATTTAAAAATGTTACCATAAATTTTACTCCTTAATAAAATTTTTTAATGCTTTTTTACCATCTCGAGATACCAAATCTGTAGAAATTCCCCCAAAATCAATTGTATTGTTAATAAAATCAATCGATAAAATGTTATCTGTGTTAACGATACAACTACGACTACACTTTAAGAATCGTTCATCATTTAAAATTGAAAAAATATTTATAATGGTATCTTTAATCCTATATTTACTTCTTTTTGTAAAGACTGTTGCATAATTATCATTTAAATTTTTTTCAATGTATAAAATATTTTCATATGGAACCTGATAATATTCTCCATTATACCTGAAATTATAAGATTTATGACAATTTATAATATCAAAAGCTACTTCTAAAGCATTTTCTAAATTATTTAATATATTTTTATCTTTGTTTATAAAATCTAGCATCAAAAGTCGACTTGTAAATCCTTTATTTTTCAGTTCTTTATGACTACTACATATGATAATTGGACTAGCCCAATCTTTGTTATATCTTATTTCTCTTGCAAATTCTAATCCTGATTTTCCAGGTACTTCAATATCAATTATAAATATTTTTTTACCATCTAAATTTTTTAAAGAAAACATTGTTTCATTAGTATATAAATTAATTTTAATTATTTGGTAAGATAAATTTTGTTTTAACATAAATTTATTGATTACATTAGAATATTCTTTTTGTGTTATTTTATTATCTTCGTATATTATAAAATTTATCATTAAAATCATTCCTTATTTTTAATATTTAAGTACTACATAATAAGATAAGACATGAAAATTATTTTTTTATTAACCTGTCTAAAATACTTGTAAATTCTTTTTCAATTTCATTTAATCTTTTTTCTGTTTTAGCTTCATAGCGAACTGTTAAATTTGGTCCAGTGTTACTAGATCTTATTAAAGCCCAACCATCACTAAAGTTTACTCGAACACCATCTAATAAAATGGTATCATAGTTCTTTTCTTTACAATATTCTTTTACTTTTTCGACTACCAAAAATTTTTTATCATCAGAAACAGGTATTTTTATTTCTGGTGTATTAAAATAATTATTAACACCATCTAATAACTCAGATACATTCTTCTTATTATTAGATAAAATTTCTAAAAGTCTTAAGCCACAATATATTCCAGAATCAAATCCTAAAAATCTGTCATTGAAGAATAAGTGACCTGAGTATTCGCCTCCAAAAGGTAAACATTCGGCTAGAGTAGTTGCTCTTGTAAAACTTGCTCCAGTTCGGCAAATAAAGGGTGTGCCACCTAAAGCTAAAATATCATCTTCCAAAGCTTTTGAACATTTTACGTCATAAAGAAACGTTTTCTTATTTACATTGTTAATAATACTTCTTATAAAGATAATCATTAGTTTATCAGTGGGAACAATTTCTCCAAGCTCATTTACAACTCCGACTCTATCTCCATCGCCATCAAAAGCAATACCAACATCAGCATGAAGTTCTTTAACAGTATTTTGTAGCATAAGCATGTTTTCTTTTACGGCTGGATCGGGGTGATGATTAGGGAAAGAGGAATCCGACTCACCACATATAACATGTAAATCTATATTAAATTGCTCATATATCTCTTTAGCAAATAGGGAAGTAGTTCCGTTACCTGGATCAATTACTACTTTTAATTTTCTTAATCCAAAACGAAGATTGTCTTTTAAATAGCTTTTGTAATATGGAAAAATATTTAGTTCTTTAACGGATCCATTACCACTTAAAAAGTTTTTAGCTAAGGTATAATCACGAAAATCATATACTTGTTTTCCTCTTGCATTACCTAAGCAATCAAAGCTAAATTTAAAACCATTATCATCTTTAGGATTATGACTAGCTGTTACCATAATACCAATAATAGCTTTTGTCTTAATACAAGCATAAAAATACATTGGGGTAGTTACTAAACCTAAATTTATTACATCACATCCACTATCTGTTATCCCTTTAATTAAATTTTCAGCAAGACTTGGGCTTGAGTAACGATTATCATATCCAACTACACATAATTTTTTTTCTAACTTTTCTTGAATATAAGAACCATAGCTTTTTCCTATTAAATAGGCCACATTTTCATTTACTTGATTAGGATAAACTCCTCTTATATCATATTCTCTAAAAATACTTGTATCCATTCAAATCAACTCCTATCGTATATTAATAATAACACATATTTAGAAATTTTTATAATTTTTAATAGTTATATTTAGTAAATAATTAATTTTATGGGAGGATAAAAAGGGAAAAAATATTGTAGGTTCCTAATTTTATTCCTGCAATAAAAAAGAATGAATTTACTCATTCTTTTTATATTATTCTTTATTAGAACTAGAATTTGAGCTAGAACTTGATTCTTGATATCCTGCAAGTAATCCTTGAATATATTTAGCATATTGATCTTTTAAATCAGAATCAACAATATCTAAGTCGTATTCTTTTCTTAGTTCTTGTAATGCAGTAACTTGTACTTCTGGATTTTTAGTCATATATTCTTGAGCTAGAGTTTCTTTAATTGAATCAGTTAAATTTTCAAGAGTATCTTTTTCTTTAGTATCGAGTCTAATAATTACATGATAACCTAATTCCGTAGTAATAATTTCAGTGGAACATTCTCCATCTTTTAGTTTAAATGCCGCATCTTCTAATTCTTTGTAAGTATCTCCAAGAGTCCCTTTATTGATATATCCTAGAGCACCACCATTTTCTTTAGTGGTTTCATCCATAGAATATTCTTTAGCTAACTTTGCAAATTCTTCTTCTTTATTAGAAGCTTTTTTAAGTTTATCAATAACTTCTTGGGCTTTCTTCTTAGCATCTTCTTCTGCTTTAGTCTTATCTTCTGAAGTGGCATCGTCTTTAACATCTGGTGTAATTAAAATGTGGTTAACTTTGATATCACCAACAACTTCATCTTTATAGTATTTCTTAATTTGCTTTTCTGTAATTTGTTCTTTCGAATAATCTTCAACAGCTAAATTTTGTAAATAAGTTAAATACATAGAATCTTTATATCCTTCAACTGTTGAAAAATTAGTGTAATACTGAATAGCATTTAGTAAGTCATCACCATAATATTGTTCTAGTTGCTCGATAGTCGAATCAGCATAGTCATTGGCTTCTTCTAATTTATCACTATATTTTTCTTCTAAGATTTTTTTATCAATCATATTAAGTAGTGATTGTAGTGCATAGTTTTCTTTCATATCATTATAAAGTTCATTAGCACTGATTTTAACTCCATTCTTTAATTCTACTACTGCTTCATCACCATTTGATAAAACAGGTATCTTCTTTCCACACCCTGATATCATTACAACGCAAAGGGCTAGCATAACAATTTTCTTTTTCATGTTTTCCTCCTTTAACATAATTAAATTATATCAATAATAAAAATAAATTACAAGAAGAACACTCACAAAACAATCATTTATACCATACACTATTAATGAAAAGACAAATAAAGGAGGAATGATTTATGAATAATAATTGTGGATGCAGCAATTTAGGACCTGCTATTATTTTAGTATTATTTATCTTATTAATTATCATTGTAGGAGCATTCATTTAGTCTTTTAAGTTTCGGAGGTGTCCAAAATGGCATGTTGTAATAAGAAAACTACTAACTGCAATAATAATAATTTTCTAGCTAATGGTTTTATTATTATCGTTCTTTATATATTGCTAGCCATCATTTTTAGTAGTTTTATTTTTTATTAAGAAGAAGTTTCAAATTCTTCTTTTTATTTTGTAAGAAGTATACTTCTTTTTATTTTGTAAGAAGTATCTTGCCATTTTTTCTTATATAAAGTATAATGAATTAGCTAGTAGGTGATATTATTAACATTGATTTAAGTAAAGTAAATAAAGAGAATTCTATTACAATTGATACAATATTATCTTTTAAAGATGAATATATTAGTAATACTCCTATAAAAAAACTAGATGATGTAGTTGTTAGAGGAAAAATATATTATAGTATTACTGAAGAAATAGTTATGGATGTCATAGTAAAAGGTAGTATGCTTCTACAAGACGCAATAACTTTAGAAGAAGTAGATTATCCTTTTGAAATTCATATTGATGAAGTAATTAACGAAAATAATGAAAATTTACAAGATTATTCACTAAATTTAACAAATACACTTGATATTATGAGTTTTTTATGGCAAAATATTGTACTAGAGGTTCCAATCCGAGTTAAGAAAGATGGAAATAAAGATATCTCTTTAAAAGGTGAAGGTTGGGAACTAGTAGATGAAAATACTAAAAAAGTAAATCCAAGTATGTCGCCGTTTGCGGCGTTACTGGAAGAAGGGAAGGAGTGATATTATGGCAGTTCCTTTTAGAAGAACAAGTAAAACTAAAAAAAGAATGCGTCGTACTCACTTGAAAAAGACCGCTAATGAAATGGTAGCATGTCCAAAATGTGGTGAAATGATAAGACCACATCGTGCATGTACTAAATGTGGTTACTATAAGGGTAAAGAAGTAATTAAAATAAAAGAAGATGAAGAATAATTAACTACGGTCTAGTAGTTTTTTCTTTTTTATGCTATAATCTAAAAATATAAGGTAGGTGTCTATTATGAAGTGTCCAAAATGTGAAGCAATAAATAAAAAAACTGATGAAAGGTGCAAAAAATGTAATGCGTTACTTCATGAAGAAAAGATAATTGAAGAAACACCAGTAGAGGTGAAAGAACTTCCAATTAATAATGGAGAAGAAATTAAAATAGTAGAAAAGAAAAGAAAAAGCCCATTTAGAAAGTTTCTTTTAATAATTAGAATAATATTTTTATTACTTATTATTTCTGTAATTGGTTTAGTTATTTATATATTTACTATATTTGATTATAATAAGTATTATGAAGATAATATGACTCGATATTATGAAACAGAAAATAAGCAATATTTACATAATATTAAATTGTTGTTTAAAGTATATCGCCTTGATGACAATAAGATAAGTAAGATGCAAGATAAAGGCTTGGATTTAGCTTCGTTATGGATTGATGAGGTGAAAAATAATGAATATACGTCTAAAGAAGCATATAGCGAAGATTTAAATTATTTAGAAAGAACTATTACTTCTTTATATAATGAAACAGAGTATGAAGGTCATACAGCAATTAGTAAGAAATCTTACAATTCTTTATCTTTTTCTATAAAAGATTTAAAAAATAGTTTAGAAACAAGTGATAATGAAAATTTACCCGATGCTAATCCTCAAGAAGAGATAGATTATGATGTATCAAAATTTAATGAAATTGACATAGATAAAGCTCTTACTTTATTTGACCAAAAAGATTTAGCTGTTGTATATATGGGGAGAGAAACTTGTCACTTTTGTGTTCAATATGTTCCAATAATTACAAGTGTTCAAGAAGAATTAGGTTTTAAAACTTATTATCTAGATACTTTAAAAATGGACGTTACAAAAGAAGCATATGATAAATTTATTGCTAAATTAGATAAAAAGTATGAATTAGATGGCGAGAATAAGACTATTGGCGAATTTTATAAACTTTATGGTTATACACCAATAACTATAATTATCAAAAATGGTAAAATGGTTGATGGTCATATTGGATATACAGAAAAAGATGTATTAACTGAATTGGTAAGTAAATATCTATAGAAGTTTTAAAGCTTCTTTTTTCTAGCATCAAGATTGTCTTCTTGGTCTAGATAATAGTTAAGAAATCATAAAAAATGCTAAATTTTAGCATTTTTTATGTTATAATTTAATAGGTGAAATAATTATGATAATAGGTAGTCATGTATCATTTGAAAAAGGCGAGTTTTTAGGAGCAGTCGAAGAAGCTTTAGGATATGGGGCAAATACATTTATGTTTTATACTGGTGCTCCATCTAATTCTTATCGTAAAGAATTGAATTTAGCTTCTTTGAGTGATGCCAAAAAGCTAATGCAAGAAAATAATATAAATCTTGAAAATATTATTTGTCATGCGCCATATATTATTAATTTAGCTAATAATGATTCTAATAAATATGATTTTAGTATTAATTTTTTAAAGAAAGAAATAAAAAGATGTGAAGAATTAGGTGTAAAATATATTGTTTTACATCCAGGTAGTTTTGTTCATTTAACAAAAGAAGAAGGAATAGAAAACATTATTAATGCTCTTAATTTAGTAATTAGTAGGGATGATAAATGTATGATTCTTCTAGAAACTATGGCTGGAAAAGGTAGTGAATTAGGAAGAAATATTGAGGAAATAAAGAGTATTATTGATGGAGTAGAATTAAAAGATAAAATTGGTGTTTGTGTAGATACATGCCACATTAATGATGCAGGATATGATGTAAGTAAATTTGACGAATATCTAAATGAGTTTGATTTGAAAATTGGTATAGATAAAATAAAATGTTTACACATTAACGATAGTAAAAATTTAGTTGGAACACATAAAGATCGTCATGAAAACATTGGACTAGGGACAATCGGTTTTGATACACTACTTAGTGTTTTATATAATGCCAAATTAAAAGATGTTCCTAAAATATTAGAGACACCTTATATTGGTAATACCGATGATGATAAAAAAAGACTATATCCGCCTTATAAATTTGAAATAGAAATGATAAGAAAGAAAGAATTTAATCCAAATTTATTAGAAGATATAAGGTCTTTTTACAAATAATCATGATATTTTAACAAAGATTCTTTTAATAATTTTTGTACTTTAGGAAAGTTTTCTTCTGAAAACTTTTCTTTATATTTATCTAAGTCAAACATTCCATGATTACTAAGAATTGTTTTCCAATTTTTTTTAACAAAATCATAAGTAAAATCTAACTCTTCAGGACTTAATTCGATATTGTTTTTTAAAGCAAAATTATTAATTGTTTCTTTATTTAATTTACTCATATATCTTTCTATTAATATAAACATATTATCACCTAATATATTGTATGAAATAAAAGAAAATATAAATACTAATAATGGTGATATTTATGTTTAATAAGTTTATTAAAGTAATAGTTATAACTCTTTTTTTCATAACTATCATAAGAATAGTTGATTTATATTATATTAAACATGAAGAATATTATTTAAAATATTTAGATAAAACAAATACTTTAATTAAAGGTTTTCCAAAAGCACGAGGTAAAATATTAGATGTTAATGGTGTTGTATTAGTAGACAATAAAGGTATTAATAATGTGGTATATAGAGATTTAAATGGGGATGAATTAGAGATAGCTTATAAGTTAAGTGAGATATTAATTATTAATGATACAATAGATGAAATAAAAATAAAAGAATTTTATTTAAATAATAATAATACAGATTATTTAATTACTGAAGAAGAATGGAATTTATATGAAAATAGAAAATTATCTTTAGATGAAATAAAAGGATTAAAGTTAGAAAGATTAAATAATGAAATAAGTTCCTATACTCCAAATGATATTAATGCCATTAAAATATATTATTTAATGCAAAATGGTTATTCTTATGATAATAAAATTATCAAAGAAAATATTAGTGATAAAGAGTGTGCTAGGATAAGTGAACTTAATATTTCTTCTGTTACATGTGAAGTATCTTGGCAAAGGCTTTATAATTATGATAGCCTAAATTCAATTTATGGTACTATTGGAAGCATTCCAAGTGAAGAAATCAAAGATTATCTTGATAATGGGTATAGTATTAATGATACAGTAGGTATAAGTTACTTAGAAAAAGAATATGAAGATTATTTAAAAGGAACTAAAGACTTATATCAAGTCAATAACGATAATACTCTTACTCTAATTAAAGAAGGTAAAAGAGGTAATGACTTATATTTATCGATAGATATTGAATTACAACAGAAAGTGGAAGAGATTTTAAAAAGGAATATAGAAAGTGGAAAGAAGTTAAAAAATACGGAATATTATGATAGAAGTTTTGCTCTAGTTAGTAACCCAAGTACTGGAGCCATTATAGCAGCAGCGGGATTTAAATATAAAGATGAAAATTTTGTTGATATTACAAATGAAATAGCAACATCTTCTTTTATAGTTGGTTCGGTTATTAAAGGTGCTTCAATTAGTGTGGGATATCAAAATAATTTAATAGAAATAGGTGCTAAAATAAATGATTCATGTATCAAGTTAAATAACGTTCCTGAAAAGTGTTCTTACAGAAGATGGGGAATGATAGATGATGTGACTGCCCTTAAAACTTCCAGCAATTACTATCAATTTCTTTTAGCGATAAAACTTACAGGACAGAATTATAAAAGTAATATGATTTTAAATGCAACAGAAGAACATTTTAAGACATATCGTGATACTTTTGCATCGTTTGGATTAGGTACTAATACAGGTATTGACCTACCTTATGAAGCAACAGGAATTAAAGGAAAAACGATAGCTGATGATTTACTGCTTAACTTAGCTATTGGGCAATATGATACTTATACACCATTACAATTAATTCAATATATAAATACTGTGGCTATGGATGGAAATAGAGTAAAATTATCTTTGATGAGTAAAGTAACTGATGATGAAAATATTATTTTAAAAAATGAAGGAACTATCTTAAATCAAGTTTTAAATAATCGTTTTGATAGGATTAAAGAAGGAATGCGACAAGTAATTGATGGGGGAACAGGTAGGGGTTATGCGGATGTTTCGACTAAAGCCGCAGGTAAAACAGGTACTGCCGAAGTTGTATATCAAAAAGGAATTAATACGATTAATCAAACTTTTGCTTCTTTTGCTCCTTATGATAATCCCAAATACTCGATAGTTACGATAAGTCCTAATGCTTATTATGATAATAGTTCTAGTGATACTGTGGCACCTATTAATTATCGCATATCTAAAGAGTTGACATCTTTAGTTTATGGTAGTGGGGATGAAATTAAAGAATAAAAAAATATCATTTGTTTATAAATGATAAATTAATTATTTTATACTTCTACTATTGTTACTACTTAAATCTAAAGTTTTAAAGTCTTCAATAATTTCAATTGCATAAAGAGCTTGACGATTATTTTCGTCTTTCAATTGAGAATTTCTTACATTATCTTCAAGTTCTTCCAAAGAATTACTATTAGAAACTAAAATTTTAAGATTATCAATAATGTTATTTTGAAATATAGCAACTCTAAATGCTGGTGTTTCTAAGCCGATTTTATCATTGTTTTAACAAATATATCTATAAAATTTATTAACTATGCTAAAATTTAAAGTGAAAAATTTTATTTTTACTAATAATTGAAATATTGCCACCAAAATTAAGCAATATTTTTATTTTTGCTAGATACAACTTTAATTATTGCCTTTTTTCTTTTCAATAACTTAAAAATAGTGATTTTATTTATGTTATGGTACTTTCTGACGCGAGATGTGATCGGTTTTCCTTTAATTTTATTATTGCTCTTTAAGGGGTTTTGGTGAAATTGGAAGGAGATATCTATATGAAGAAAATGAACCATAGTTTAATTGTCGTCATATACTTATTATTATTATTTATCATAATATACTTGCTAGTTAGATAAATAAAAAGACCGATACATTAAATTGTATCGGCAAAATCACATTAAAGGTTTTGCGAGCAATGCTCGTGTCCTTTATATTTGAATATTATCATATTTTTATATCTTTTTCAATTATAAACTTTTTAATTAATATTTTTCTTTTTCTTAAGATAAGTGTTATAATACTACTTAATTTGGAGGAAGAATTATGTTAGAAGAAAATAGAAAAATATTAGAGCAGAATAATTTAGCAATTGATAAATTGGAAAAGAAAATAAAAGATATTAAAGAAGAAATTACTAAAGAAGAACAAAATGTTAACTTATATCAATTGATTATCGAAAGACAAAAAGAAAAAAATAGAAATAAAAAGTGTCTAATTGGTGCTACTATTGGAGGAGTATTATTTGTAATTACTGTTATTGTCTTTCGTTTAAATTACTTGCCATCTTTAATAGCTAATTTTAAATCTTTTATTGCTTGTTTTTTTACATTTTTAATCGAAACAATAACAGTTCAGTGAACTGTTATTGTTAGGGGTATAATTC
>CAOJBM010000018.1 GCA_948329525.1 uncultured Mycoplasmatota bacterium | reverse complement strand
ATAATATCTGGGATAAAGAATAATTGTTAAAATTCAAACTGCAAAAGTCGGGGGAAATTTTTGCAAAAATTTAATTATTGAAGGAGATTTTATGCAATAATTACAAAATTGGTAAAATTGCAGAAATTTTAAATTATTATCTATCCCTTTTTAATTGTTAAAACTAACATTTTATGATAGTATTATTATTAGAATAGGGTGGTAGTGTGAAAGGAACGTTATATTTAAGCGATAGAAAACTTGATTTTTATTTACCATCCCAAATATATGGTAGTTTTAGTTTTGGCGAAGAAGATGCTGAAACTAAACTAATTAATATTGAATCCCGTGAAAATAAATGGGTTTTATATAGTACAAAAGAAGTAAAAGTTATTTTAAATGGGGAAGAAGTAGAAGAAGCTCCTTTAATTGATAATACTTTTTACTATTTAAAAAATGATAATAAAAAATATTTATTTGGTGTTAGTAAAAGGTACGATGACACTTTTGCCTCTTATAGTTATAAAGATAGATTATTGCTAATTATTGGTAATTCAAATAAATGTAATATTAAATATAATAAAGCTTTATTTAATAATTTTTGTGTGGAAATAAGAAAAGACCAAGAAAAGATAATTTTAGAAACCATAGGAGAATATCCAGTATATATAAACAATCTTGTCTTTATGGGAAGTCGCCTACTTAAAGAAGGAGATTTTATCGATTGTTATGGTTTAAAAGTATATCTTTTAAAGAACCTTTTATTTATAAATAAACCTAATAAAGAAGTTTTAATCGACTTAAATGATGCAGGTCTTTCTATAGAAAAATTTGCTATAGATGAGAATTATAATAAAGATGAGATTGTTGATATTGATTTATACGATAAAAATAGTTACTTTTATAAATCACCTAGATTAAGAAGAATAATCGAAACAAAAACGATTAAGATTGATGCTCCTCCCAAAAATGGTGAAAATAGAGATATGCCTCTATTACTCACAATTGCTCCCATGTTTACAATGGGTCTTATTAGTGTTGTTACTCTTCTTAATACAATAAATAAAATAAAGTCAGGACAAACAACTTATCAAGAATCTTGGCCTCAACTAGTAACAAGTGGTGTAATGCTAGCTTCGATGCTTTTATGGCCTTTAATTACAAGATTATATACAAAGTTTAATGAAAAAAGAAAGAAAAAAGAATTAATTAAAAAATATACAAAGTATTTAAATGAAAAAAGAAAAGAACTAGCTGCGGAAGAAAAATTACAAAGAGAAATTATTATTGAAAACTTAATTTCTTTAAAAGATTGTCTAAATATGATAACTCATAAAAATTTATCGTTTTGGGATAAAAGAATAAATCAAAATGACTTTTTAGTTGTTCGAATTGGTTTTGGAGATGAACCCCTTGCTGTAGATATTAAATATCCAGAAGAAGGTTTCTCTATTGAAGAAAATGATTTGAAAAATCAAGCTGAACAGACAGTAGCAGAATACAAATATATTAAAAATGTTCCACTTGGATATTCTTTTTACGAAAATAAATTAACTGCGGTAATGGGAGATAAAAAATTTAAAAATGCTTTTTTAAATAACGTCTTATTACAACTATTAACTTTTTATAGTTATGATGATTTAAAGATTGTTACTTTTACTGATGAAAAAAATAAAAGTAATTGGGAGTATTTAAAATATCTTAATCATTCTTTAAGTAATGAAAAAAATATTCGTTTTTTTGCTTCTAACTCTGAAAGCATTAAAACAGTATCCGAATATTTAAATTATGAAGTAAATTTTCGTTTAGAACATTGCACTGATAATCAAGTTCCAACATTTAAGCCATACTACTTAATTATAATTGACGATTATGAAAAAGTAAGGAAACAAGAATTCTTAAAAAAATTAACAGAATTAGAAATAAATATTGGTTTTAGTATAATCATATTAGAAAATAGATTAGATAACTTACCAGGAGAATGTGACAACTTTATCATGTTAGATGAAGGACAATCAGGTATTTTGAAAAATTCTTATGAAAAGCAAGAACAAATTAAGTTCTTTAATGAAATATCGCAAAACATTGACATGATGTCTGTTGCTAAGATATTAGCTAATGTACCTGTAGAAATTATTAGTGAAGAAACAAAGTTACCTGATTCATATACTTTTCTAGAAATGGAGAAAGTAGGTAAAGTTGAGCAATTAAATATTTTAAATAGATGGAATAATAATGACCCAACTCTAAGTTTAAAAGCTGAATTAGGTGTCTCAAGTAATGGCGATTTAGTTTATCTAGACTTACACGAAAAAGAACATGGCCCTCATGGCTTAATAGCAGGTATGACAGGTAGTGGTAAATCTGAATTTATTATTTCCTACATTTTATCAATGGCTATCAATTATAGCCCTGATTTTGTATCGTTTATATTAATCGACTACAAAGGTGGCGGCCTTGCTTATGCTTTTGAAAATAAAGCAACAGGAGTTTCTCTTCCTCATTTAGCTGGAACAATTACAAATTTAGATAAAACAGAAATGGATAGAACTTTAGTTAGTATTGATAGTGAAGTAAAAAGAAGACAAGTTGTATTTAATAATGCTCGTGATAGTTTAGGTGAAACAACAATGGATATTTATAAGTATCAACAATTTTATAAAGAAGGAAGACTTACTGAACCAATTCCTCACCTTTTCATTGTTTGTGATGAATTTGCCGAGTTAAAAGCTCAGCAACCTGATTTTATGGATAACTTAATTAGTATTGCTCGTATTGGTCGTAGTCTAGGAGTCCATTTAATTCTTGCTACTCAAAAACCAAGTGGAGTTGTTAATGACCAAATTTGGTCGAATACGAAATTTAGAGTTTGTCTAAAAGTTCAAAGTGAAGCAGATAGCAAAGAAATGCTTAAAAAAGGTGATGCAGCTTACTTAAAACAAGCAGGAAGATTCTATTTACAAGTTGGATATGATGAAATTTTCTTGCTTGGACAATCAGCATGGTGTGGTGCTAAGTACTATCCGCAAGATAAAATTTATAAAACAGTTGATAAAAGTGTTAATTTCTTAGATGACTCAGGAAGATTTATTAAAAATATCCAAGAATCTTCGAAACAAAACTTTAAAGCAATGGGGGACCAATTATCAGCTATAATGAAAACAATTATTGAAGTATCAGGAAGTGTTAATAAACGTGCTAAAAGACTATGGCTTGAAGATATTCCACCAGTTATTTTAGTTGATAACTTAAGAAGAAAATATGGAATACTAAAAGTTCCTTATGATATTAAAGCTGTTTTAGGTGAATATGATGCTCCAGAAATCCAAGAACAAGGATTACTTGAAATGAACTTTCTAAGGGACGGAAATACAATTATTTATGGAACAGATAGTGAAGAAAAAGAAATGCTCTTAAAAAGTATTTTGTATTCCACACTTACAATGTATAAAACAGAAGAATTAAATTATTATATCGTTGATTATGGTTCTGAAACTCTAGGAATGTTTAAAGAGTTTAATCAAGTTGGAGGGATTTTACTTCCAGGCGAAGATGAAAGATTAAAAAATTTATTAAAATTAATTAAAAATAACTTAGAAGACAGAAAAAAATTATTAGCAACTTTTGGAGGAGATTTTGCCTCTTACAATTCCCAAAAAGAAGAAAAATTAGCTATGCAAGTCATAATCATTAATAATTATGATGCTTTAATTGAAACTAACAATGCTTTAATAGATGAGTTAGGAGCTCTAACAAGAGACTCTGAAAGATATGGAATTTTCTACATTATTACAGGTGGAACTATAACTTCAATTACAAGAAAAGTTAATCAAAACTTCCCTAATGTTATTGCAATGCACTTAAAAGATACTAACGACTATTACAGTATGTTTGCTAATCACAGAACGAAAATGGTTCCAAGAAATACAGTAGGAAGAGGTCTTGTTAATAATGGACGAGTTCACGAATTCCAAACTGCTTCTATTATAAATGAAAATGATAGTATTAATGAATTTCTTAAAACAAAAGCCAAAGAATTTAATGCTTATAACAAAGTTCAAGCAAGACTTGTACCAACTCTACCAGATAATGTTTCTTTTGATGTAGTAGAAAATATGATAACTAACTTAAAAGAAACTGTTATAGGGATATCTAAGTCGGATATTGAACCACTTCAATATGACTTTTATACTAATAAAATTACGAATATTTCTTCTATGAAAATTAGTAATATTAACCCATTTATTATTTCTTTAATGAAAGTTTTTCGATATATGAATGGTGTTTTTACAATCTTTATTGATGGTAATAAAATTCTTCCTAAGTTAATGGGAAGAGTTAATAACTACTATAATGATAATTTTGAAAGTGTTTTTGATATTTTAAATACATTTATAGGAAATCAGATAAAGATGCCTAACCCGTCCCAAAAGCTAGTATTTGTCTTATATGGAATTGATAAAATTAAAGAAGAAGTGTCCGATAAAAATAAACTTGAGAAATTTATTAATGGAATTAAAAATAGTTCTAATTGCTATTTGTTAATATGTGATAGTGAAAAGAATATTAAATCTTGTGAATATGAAACGTGGTTTAACAAAGCTAAGAATAATCAAGATGGTATTTGGATAGGTCGAGGAGTAAATGAACAAACTCTAATTAAGATTTCTAGTTATCAAAAGAATAATACAGATATAAATAACTCTTATGGTATTAGTATTAAAGATACATCTCTTAAAGTATTTAAATTAATAAATTTTAAAGAAGAAATCGAGGTTGTTAATAAACATGAATAATAAAGTATTAATTAAGTTAATTGTTCCCGAGCTAGATACAAATTATGATATCTTTATTCCTGTCAATGAACTTGTGTGGAAAATAAAAAAATTAATCGTTAAATGTATCTATGATTTAACTGAAGGAAGCTTTCCTCTTAAAGGTAATTATTTACTAATTAATAAAGATACTTCTTATATTTATAAAAATAATGAACTTATAAGAACTAATGATATTAAGAATGCTACAGAGCTAGTTTTAATTTCTTGTAAATAATTTGACATTTTTTGTGTAAACTAATATTGTGCTTAAAAAAAGAGTATGTTAAGATTTTATTATAGAAAGAGAGTTTCTATAGAAAGAAGGAGGAATATTATATGGCAGCAATTGAACAAGGTAAACTAAATTCACTATGTAGTTCAATAAATAGTTCTGCAGAAAAATATGTTTCAGATATGACTAATGAAACAAATAAAATGAAGGAAGCTTTTAATGAAGCTTGGGTATCAGTTTCAGCACAAACTTTAGCAACAGAAATTTCTAACTGTTTAAAAGAATTAGCTACAACTATTCAATCTACTTTTAAAAGTAAAGATGATACTATTAGAATGTCAGTTAATAATTTTAATGCTGTTGAAAGTGAAGACATTAATTATCCAGGATTTTCATTTGGAATGCCAAATACTGAAATTACTTTAAATCAAACATTACCAAATGGAAAAGTTGGTGTTGCTGATGGAGCAGACTTAACAAGTATTGAGGTACCTATGAATAATTTAACTAGTGCTGTTGAAGGAGATTTAGACAGCATTGTAAATACAGTTCGTAGTGCTGATGCTTTTGATAACAATGAACAAGAAGCTTTAACATCTAGTGTTACTACTATAAAAAATAAATTTAGCCAAGTAATGCAAGAATTAAAAAGTTCTCTAAATACTCGTATGAGTGGCGAAATTTCTCAACGTGATTCTTTGAATCAAGCCAATATAAGCAATTTAAGTGCTTAATATCAGTTTTCAACTGATATTTTTTATGTTATAAAATGAGTATAAGTGCTAAATAACAATATCGGGTATTTTGATTGCTATAAAATTAGCTAATAACATAGATTAATAGAAAATTTAAAAAGTATTTTCCTAATTCTTATATATAGTTTTAGCAAGAGATGATACAATTCTTTGTATGCCACTTTATATTGAAAATAAACTAGTCAAGCAAATAAGTTATAAACTTCTTGTCTTTTAAAATGTTTTTTGTTAAGATATTATCGTTTTATCAATTTAAGGGGATGAATTGAATGAGTGAAGAAGAAAAAGAAATGTTAGAGAAACAAATCGCTTCTTTTTTTAAAAAATTACAAGAGATAATGAAAACACAGCAAGAAATAAAAAAGAGAGAAGATTTGCTTAATGAGCTTAAAGATGCAGAGCATTCAATAAAATTATGTAAAAAGATTTTAAAAATTATAATACCTGGAGATATAATTATTTTCTTAGGAATGATTATAGGAAGAGAAATAAGTTTAATAAGTGCTATTATATTAGCATCTATTGCATCTGGACTTTGCACATTGGCATTTGGTGGAGAAATAATAAAAGAAGCAATTCAAGCAAGAAATATATCTAAAAATTAAAAAGAACAATTTGAAGAAGCAAAGGAAAAAGAAGAAAAAGACAAAGAATTAACGATAACTTTATCAAGTGAATATACAAAAATAAAAGAAGAATTATTACCTTTGGAATACAGATTATCTTGGCTAAAAAAGAATGAAGCTATGCAAAGAAGTGGGTTCCAACTAGAGCTTATGATATTTAAATTTAAAGAAAAAGAAGAAAATATGAATGAGATAGAAAAGAAAGATTTTTATAATGAATTATGGGAAACTTATTTGGAAGAACAGGATTATAAAAAAGTTCATTTATATAATCCCGAAGTTGAAAGTGGTCATATACTTAGAAAGAAGTTATAAAAAATAATTTCTTTTTTGCTTTATAGCTAGAGAAAAGTTTGACATACAATATTAATTGATGTAATATAAAGCAAATAAAGAAGGCGGTTTTAAAATGTTTGATGTAGAAAAACAAAAACTAGAAAATAGAATTAAAGAAAAAAATAGTAGACTTCAAAAAAATAAGGAAGAACAGCAAGAAATAGAAGAAAGAGAAAACTTAATTAAAGAGTATGAAGAAAATTTATCTTCTCTAAAATTTGATAAAAAAGAAAAAATTATTAGTGCAATAGTAATTACATTAGTACTAGGATTATTACTTTGGATGGGCATACCTCTTTTTTTGGCAATAGTAGTAATCGCATTATCATCATTGTTAGCTTCTTTTACTGAATTGAAAAAGTTATTGGAAAGTAAAAAAGCCATAAAAAAAATCAAGAAAAAATACAAAAAAGCAAAGGAAAAAGAAGAAAAAGACAAGGAAATGAAACTAGCATTAACAGAAGAGTATAACAAAATTGAAAAGGCATTAGAACCTTTAAATGAATTACTAGCTTGGATTTTAAAGGCAGAAGAATTACAAGGTAGAGGATATCTTAAAGAGCAATCCATATCAGAAGCTATAAAAGAAAATCGAATTATGGATAAAATTGGTTATGATGAAGAATACAAACCAAGAGTTGATAATATTTCTGTTCTTGCAATGAAACTTCCTCCCGAAAGTCATTAAAAATAAGAATATTAATATAATAGTATAAGTCAATAGTTTATTATGGACGATTTGACAAATAGTGTAAAGTGTGCTATAATTCTAAATATGTTTGGTGCATTATTCTAGTCACAAACATTATTTGAAGGTAGGGCTAAAAATCTATCAATTGTACTTATTAGACACTTTGTATATTTGCTTTTTCCGCCCAGGTTAGGGTGAATATATGATTTAAAATTTAAGGAAAGTTATAATGGCATATAACCTAAATCCTTTTATTGCGTCAGCGAATGAAGAAAACAAGTGCATGTCGTGAGTGGTATTATGGGATAAATGATTTAAAATTTTGAAAATAATATTGCAAAAGCGAATAAGAATAATTAAGTTTGTGTTTGGGAAAACCTCTAGAGTGTCCATATTATAAAGATTGAAGTGCGGACTAAGTGGTAATCGAGTAACTAGTATGGCAACAACTAGTTGTTATCGTTAAAGAGAAATCGCCGGCAGGTAACTAATGGTCTGATAACAGAGAAATTCAACTCGACCAAAGCCGTAAAATTAATTTATAATATACCATAACATTTTACAAATTACTTTATATAAGGGGTTAGATATGAAAAAAGAAAACTGGTTATATAAAGTTTTTTTATTGACATTTATTTTATCTATTATTTTTAGTAGTGTAACAACGTTAATAGAGGAAAACTTTAATAACATCATAATTTTTATAATTTTATTATTAGTCATAATTATTGGAATTATCGCTGATATGATTGGTGTTGCTACTTTAACTAGTAATGAAGCAACATTTCATGCTAAAGCATCAAAAAAAATTAAAGGTGCCAAAGAAGCTATTGGCTTAATAAAAAAATCTGTTAAAATATCATCTATTTGTAATGATGTTATAGGAGATATTTGTGGGATTATAAGTGGTGGACTCGGAACAGTTGTAACGCTTTCTATTGCTAAAACTTTTTCTCTTCCAATGACGTTTACAACAATTATAATAACAGCAATAATATCTTCTTTAACAGTAGGTGGTAAAGCTATTTGTAAGACAGTTGCTAATAAAAAATGTGATGAAATTGTTTTTTTAGTCGGTAAAGTGTTAAATTTTTTAAAATTTTAGTTAAAACTCTTGTCAATTATTAATGATATGATATAATACTTAAGACAAGAAATTACTATATCTAAGCAAATTAGATATGGCGGAAGGAGAATAAAAATGAAAAAAGGTCTACATCCAGAAATTAAAGATTGTGTAGTAAAATGTGCTTGTGGTGCTACATTTAATACAAAATCTATTAAAGATGAAATTCATGTTGAAGTTTGTAGTGAATGCCATCCATTCTATACTGGTTCTCAAGGAAGAGCTAAAAAAACAGGTTCTGTTGAAAAATTTAATAAAAAGTATGGATTTGATAATGAAAATAAAGCTGCTTAATTGCAGTTTTTTTTCTTTGTGTTATAATTTAATTAGGTGGTGCAATGAGTAAAATAAGTTATTTATTCCAAATAGGTAGAAATATGGACTTCAAAGAAATGTTTCAAACAACAGAGGATATTGCTAAAAAAATTAATAAATCGAAAATAAAAATTTTTCTTGATATAATTTACTGTGGCATAAAATATCAAGCTGGTTATACGGATTATAAGTTATTTGCAATGTATGAGTTAAATAAAAAACAAAGAAAAACAATTATTACAAGAGGAATAAATAATGAACTAATAAAGAAGTGTAACAATCCTAAATATATTAAATATTTTTCTTCAAAAATTGAATTTAATATGAAGTTTAATAAATATTTAAAAAGAGATTGGCTTGAATTAGAACCTGACGAAGAAAGTTTAGCTATGTTTAAGTCATTTGCTTATAAACATCATCAAATAGTTGCTAAAACGTTATCAATATCTTGTGGGGAAGGTGTTGAAATAATATCTGTAAATAGAAGAAATTCTAAAGAAGTATTTGATATGCTAATAAGTACAAATAGAACTTTAGTTGAAGAAGTAGCTAAAGAATGTGAAGAATTAAAAAAGCTTCACCCATCTTCTCTTAACACAATTAGAGTCATAACTCTAAATAAAGAAATTGTGGCTGCATTTTTGAAAATAGGAAATAATAATAATGTAGTTGATAATTTTAATTTTGATGGGCTAGTCGTCCCAATTAATATATCCACTGGGATTGTTGACTATTTAGCAATAAATAAAGAGGGAGAGTTATTTAAGGAACATCCTCTAACTCATGAACAAATTCTTTGGTTTACAATTCCTAAATGGAAACAAGTAAAAAGTTTTATTGCTAAAGTTTGTGAAGTGGTGCCAGAAGTAAAATATGTTGGGTGGGATGTGGCAATAGATAAAGAACCATATTTAATAAAAGGAAATTATTTTCCTGAACATCTTTTATATCAACTACCATCGCATCGCACTGATGGAATAGGATTATTACCATTTTTCCAGAAAATAATAGAGAAGGAGTAAGAAAAAATGAAGTTATATTTAGCAACTGACCATAGAGGAGAAAAAATAAAGAAAGATTTAATTATTGGATTAAATAATTTAGGTTATCATGACATATTTTTACCGACTATAGAGAACAAAGATGGTGATGATTATGTCGATTATGCTATTAATGTTTTAAATAAAATGGACAAAGAAAAAGATATAGCAGTTTTAATATGTGGTAATGGCATAGGGATGAGTATTATTGCTAATAAATATAAAGGAATAAGATGTGCAAGAGTTGTTTCAAAAATAGAAGCAATAGCAGCCAAAGAACATAATGGTGCTAATACTTTAGCATTAGGTGCTGAGTTAGGAGTAAATACTTTAATTGAAATAATTGATACATTTATAAAAACAGAAATGCCAAAAGAAGAAAGACATCAAAGAAGAGTTAATAAAATCATAAAATATGAAGAAGGAACATATAATGGATTATAAAGTATTTATATATGTTATAGCAGTTTTAATTAGTTCTTTTGCTTTAAGTGGCTTAAACTTAGATAGTTTTATGAAAAAGAATAAACCATTAGAAGCAAGAATTTTGGTAGTAATCTTATCTTGTAGTTTAGGGTATTTATTAACTAGTTTTATTGTGAGATTTATTGAGGCAAGTAAAATATTATAGGAGAAGATATGAAAAATAAAATACTATTAGCAGTAGTAGTTATTTTAATACCAATTGTTGTAATTAGTTTTCGAATGAAAACTAATTTTAAAATGGAGGAAGAAGAACAAAAAAAAGAAGAGATTTATGTTAATTATAATGATACTAAGCTTCTTCTAGATGATTATGTTTATCATGTTGTAGCAGCAGAAATGCCTGCATCTTTTGAGTCTGAAGCTATCAAAGCTCAAATATTAGCAACTAGAACTTATACTTTAAATAAAATTAATATAAATAAAGATTTTGTTTTTACAAAAACTCTTCAAGCATTCCAAGAAGACGATGAATTAAAACAAAAATGGGATGATGATTATGATAAATATGCTACTAAAATAAAAGAATTAATTGAAGAGACAAAAGATGAGATAATTACTTATGAAGGTAAACCCATAGAAGCTTACTACTTTTCGATGAGTAATGGAAAAACCACTAATGCAGAGCCAGTCTTTGGAGAGAATAAAGACTATTTACAAGGAGTTGATTCATCTTTAGAAGATTCATCTTTAAATAATTTTACAGTTAATAAAAAAATCCCTTTAAAAGAATTTGCTCAAATTTTAGAGTTAGAACTACCTATAGTAATCGGAGATATCAAAAAAGATACTAGTAATAGGGTAATAGAAATAGCAATTAATAATAAAACTTATAAAGGAACAGAAATTAGAACAAAACTAAATTTGCGTTCTACAGACTTTACTTTTACTATAGAAGAAAATGAAATAAATGTTACAACTAATGGTTATGGCCATGGAGTTGGAATGAGTCAATATGGAGCTAATTTAATGGCAAAAGAAGGTTATAATTATCAAGATATAATAAAAAAATATTATACTGGTATTGAAATTAAAAAAATTTATGAATAATATTTAAATTAATGCTCACACTTATAAGTAAGAAGGGTGAGATAATGAAAAGATTAAAATTAAAAAGATGGGTTATACCAACAGTTATATTTACACTAACAGTATTAGCAGTAGTGGGAGTTTATACAACACTCCAAAATAAACCAGCGGAAGAATTAAGTCCAGGAAAGTTCGTAATTGACCCTGTAGTAGAAAATACTGAGCCAGTTGTAAGTACTTCCACAAACACTATGATTAAACCTTATGAAAGTGATAAAGTAAGTATTAGTAAAAATTACTATGAAAAAGACAAAAGTGAAGATGAACAACAAAAGTCTTTAATTTACTATGAAAATATCTATATGCAAAATACAGGAATTTTGTATAGTAGTGATGAAGAATTTAATGTCATAAGTGTTACTAAAGGTGTAGTAAAAAATATTAAAGAAGATGAGTTACTAGGTTTTATAGTAGAAATTGAAAATGAAGAATTAGGCTTAACTTCTATTTATAAGAGTGTTTCAAATATCAGTGTGAAAATAGGTGACTCTGTTGAACAAGGCCAAATAATTGCTACAAGCGGCAATAATGCTTTATCAGAAGAAAAAGATAATTGCTTACATTTTGAAACTTTATTAAAAGGTGTTAGAACTAATCCTTTAACTTTATATGATGTAGATTTAAATAGTATAGGATAATGAAAACTAACTCACTTATTTTATACTTTTATGGTAAAAATCTTTTCTTTAATTATAAAGATATCGATTACAAAACTAATTTTAAAAGTATAAATGATGGAAAAATAGTTGACATTCTCTTGTTTCGCCAAGAGTTTGCCTATTTACTTAAAAAAAATAATATAAATAATAATCTTATTGGAGACAATCTACTATATATATCGATTTATGATAGTTATTTAGAGTTAGAAATGTTAAAAGAACTTTTTAAAGAATTTAATTTTAAAACTGTAAAAATTGTTTCTTTAGAAAAATTTTTAGATAATCATACATATTTATTAATTTCTAAAAATGTTATAGTAGTTAGTAAAAATTATAAAACTGTAATTAATTCTTGTGATAAAAATGTAGTAGAGTTATTTCTTTTAAGTTTAGTAAAAGAACGTAAAATTAAAAATGATTTATATATAATTAAAGAAGTAAATGATGAATTAGGTAAGTATTTAAAACAAACATTTAGAATGTATTCTATATATAATCCTAAAGACTATATATTTGCTAAATTTTTAAAAAAAGTTACAAAAATGTAGCTTTTTTCTATTTCCATGATATAATCTAAGTAAATGGAGATGGTGTAATGAAATTGAATATTCGTGGTAATAAAGTTGAAATTACCGATGCAATGAAAAAGCATATTGAAAATAAACTTGCTAAATTAGATAAGTATTTTGAAAATCCAGATGATATTAGAGCTAGTATTGTTGTAAGAATTAAGGACTTACAACAAATAGTTGAAGTAACTGTTCCTACTTCAAAGTATACTTTAAGAGCAGAAGAATCACATGAGGATTTCTATGCAGCAATCGATTTGATGGTTGATAAATTGGAAAGACAAATTAGAAAAAATAAGACAAGATTAAATGATAAATACAGAAATGTTGATGTGGCAGAGTTTAATTTTAATTATGAACTTGAAAAAAATGAGGAAGAAGCAATTAGTAAAATAGTTAAAAGAAAAAATATCAATATGAAACCAATGGATGAAGAAGAAGCTATGTTACAAATAGAACTTTTAAATCACGATTTCTTTGTTTTTAAAAATGTTGATGAAGAATGTGTCTCTGTTCTTTATAAAAGAAAAGATGGTAATTTCGGAATAATTAATGTTAAATAGAGCGAGGGCTCTTTTTATATTGCGAAAAAGAAAAAACTTTGATTAAATATAATTAAGGAAGGTTATTATGTCAAGAGAAGAAATAATGAAAGATAAAAAGTACAAGGAAGCTTGTAGCAAATATGGAATAAACTGGGAAAACTGCGAAGTTTATGGGGAAGTGATTGCATTAAATACTCCTAAAGTTGGTTTATATATTTTGATGGATAAAAATTATAATACTTTTTATATTGGTAAATTAAATTCAAATTTTGAAAGTTTAGAAAATTTTATTGAGGAAAAATATGAGATATATTGTAATTTTACAGATATTTTACCTTATGGAGAAAATTTTGGATATCCATTCGAAAATTTTACTTTAAAAAATATAATAAACTTATCTAATTGTGTTGAAGTAATAGAATCAGATTTAGAACAGCCTTTAGTTACAAAAGTTAATGGTCATTTATATAAAAGGTATGTAGATGAATCAAAAGCAAATGAAGATTATTTTAAACTATTATCATATATTAAGTTTATTGGAGAAAACGTAAAAAAATTCTTTTTATCGTCTTATAGAATGCAAATATTGGGCTTAGATGAAAATGATATTTATTTATATGTAAGGCAATTAATATGCAAGATAAATGAGTGGTTGGATAATTGTTTAAAACATTATCGAATGCCACGACCAATTGATATTTTAATTTTCATTGGGCAAAATTATCTTAAAGCTTATGATAATTTAGACATAGATGTAATTTTATACGATATTATTGGATTATTAATGGTTGATAAAGGTTATGAAATAGTTAGTAAAAATCCTGATAAAATAAAAAAAATAACTTATAAAGAAAAAACTGATTTATCAAAATTAGCAAATGATTTGTTAAGAATATTAGATATAACTGATGAGGAACTAAAGAAAAAAACCGAAAATGACAGGATATCTTTGATTAAAAAACAAATTTCTAATTTTAAACCTTGGATAGAAGAAGATATAGAAGAATAAAAGAAATTAAATATTTAATGTATTTGATTTCTTTTTCTTTTAATATATATGTGTAATGTTAATTTTATAGGACAAAAGCCCATATACTATGTTATAATATCAATATTGGAGGGATTATACATGGGATTATTTAGAAAATTAATCGATTCAGAATATAAAGAATTAAAAAAATTTGAAAGCATTGCTAAAGAGATAGATGCTTTAAGTAGTGAGATGGAATCTTTAAGTGATGAAGAATTAAAAGCTAAAACAGAAGAGTTTAAGCACCAATTAAGTGAAGGAACTGATTTAGAAGAGTTAGTAGTTCCTGCTTTTGCTGTAGTTCGTGAAGCAGCATTTAGAGTTATTGGCGAAAAACCATATTTTGTTCAGATTATTGGTGGTCTTGCTATTCACTATGGTAACATAGCAGAAATGAAAACTGGTGAAGGAAAAACTTTAACAGAAACAATGCCTGCTTATTTAAATGCTTTAACAGGTAGAGGTGTTCATATTGTTACAGTAAATGACTTTTTAGCTAAACGTGACTCTGAATGGATGGGAAATGTCTTTAGATTTTTAGGTTTAACTGTTGGTTTAAATATGAGAGAGTTAAGTCCAAAAGAGAAGCAAGATGCTTATAATTGTGATATTACTTATTCAACAAATAATGAAATAGGTTTTGACTACTTAAGAGATAATATGGTTATTAGAAAAGAAGATAGAGTTCAAAGACCTCTTAACTTCTGTATTGTTGATGAAGTGGACTCAATATTAATCGATGAAGCAAGAACTCCGTTAATTATTAGTGGTGGGAAAGTTAATTCGGCTAATCTTTATAAAGATGCTGATCGTGCTGTCAAAAAACTAACGGAAGAAGATTATACAATTGATGAAAAAACAAAAAATGTTTCTTTAACAGAAAAAGGTAGTGAGGCCTTAGAAAAACATTTTAACTTAGATAATTTATATGATATGGATAACTCAATGTTAGTTCATCATATTAATCAAGCTTTAAAAGCTAATTATGGCTTTAAAATAGATGTTGATTATGTAATTGAAGATGATGCAATTATTATCGTTGACCAATTTACTGGACGTTTAATGCATGGAAGACAATTCTCTGATGGGTTACATCAAGCTCTAGAAGCTAAAGAAGGTGTAACAATTAATGAAGAAACAAAGACAATGGCTACTATAACATTCCAAAATTTATTTAGAATGTATAATAAACTAGCAGGTATGACAGGTACTGCTAAAACTGAAGAAGAAGAATTTAGAAGTATTTACAACATGTATGTTATCCAAATACCTACTAATAAACCAGTTATAAGAGAAGATTTACCTGATTTAGTTTATGCAACAGCAAATGGTAAATATAAAGCTATAGTTAATAAAATTAAAGAAATTCATGAAACAGGACAACCAATCTTAGTTGGTACAATATCTGTTGAAGCTAACGAATACTTAAGTTCATTACTAAAAAAAGCTAACTTAAAACATGAAGTATTAAATGCCAAGAATCACGAAAGAGAAGCAGATATTATTGCTAAAGCTGGTGAAAAAGGTGCTATTACAATTGCTACTAATATGGCTGGTCGTGGTACTGATATTAAACTTGGCGAAGGAGTAAAAGAACTTGGTGGATTGTGTGTAATAGGAACAGAAAGACACGAATCTCGTCGTATTGATAATCAGTTACGTGGTCGTTCTGGTCGTCAAGGAGACCCCGGTATGTCTCAATTCTATGTATCTTTCGATGATGATTTAATGCGTAGATTTGGTACAGAAAAAATTAAGCAAATGCTAATTAGTGTCGGATTTACTGATGAACAATCAATTAGAAGTAAAACATTTACAAGAAGTATTGAAACTGCTCAAAAGAAAGTTGAAGGAAACAACTATGATATGAGAAAGTCTTTACTTGATTATGATAATGTAATGAATGAACAAAGAGAAATTATTTATTCTAGAAGAAATGAGATTTTAGAGCAAGAAGATATCGAGGAAAGAACAAAAGAAACATTTAATTCAGCTATTAAATATTTAGTAGATAATCATATTGAACCAGAAGGTTATATTACAGATGATGATAAAAGTGAAATTGTTGAATATATAAATACTAATTTAGTTAAGAAAACTAAAATTGAAGTAGATGAACTAAAAGACTTTAAAAAGGAAGATGATATTACATCATTCTTAGTTACAAAAGTAGTTAATGATTACAATGAAAAAATGAATGAAGTACCTGATGAGATTCAACATGAGTTTGAAAAAGCTATTGCTTTAAGAGTAATCGATAATGCTTGGGTTGACCATATTGGAGCAATGGAACACTTAAGAGAAGGTATAGGACTTCGTGGTTATGCCCAAACTAATCCTCTACAAGCATACACAATGGAAGGTTATGACTTATTTGATAGATTAATGCAAAATATCGAATCAAATATATCTATCTTCTTGCTTAAAGCAGAAATAACTCAAAATACAGAAAGAAAACAAACTGTTAGAGGTAATGCTGGAGATGGAAAATACAAAGTTAAAAGAGACCCTAAAAAAGTTAATAAAATAGGAAGAAATGAACCTTGTCCTTGTGGTTCGGGAAAAAAATATAAACAATGCTGTGGAAAGTAGCATAAAATAAGGGAATATTAATAATTAAAAAGATATTAAGTTGGTTCGAGTTTTATAACTTGTCCACAAAATATTGAGAGTTTGTTGTAAATAAAGGTGTAGACAAAAAAATATTTGTTGACACCTTTTTAAAATAGATAAAGAAAGGATTTATTTAAAATGAAAAATAAGATTGTCTTAATTGGCTGTGGAAATGTAGGTATGGCTTATGCTTATTCTTTAATTAATCAAAAAACATTTGTTAAAGAACTAATTTTAATTGACAAAAATATTGATAAAGCTAGTGGTGAAGCCTTAGATTTAAATCATTGTACTCAATTTGCTAATAGTAAAATTAAGGTAAAAGTTGGAGAATACTACGAATGTGATGATGCTGATATTATTGTAATAACTGCTGGAGCAAATCAAAAAGTTGGCGAAACAAGAAAGGATTTAATTAATAAAAACAGTGTTATATTTAAATCTATTGTTGACAATATCAGCAAAACTAATTTTAAAGGAATTTACTTAGTAGCAACAAACCCTCTAGATGTTATGACTTATTTAACATTTAAATATTCTAAGTCAACTTCCAATAGAGTTATCGGTTCAGGAACAACTTTAGATACTGCTAGACTACGTTTTTTATTAAGTGAAAAAGTTAAAATTAATTCCAATAATATCGAAGCCTATGTCATTGGAGAACATGGTGATTCTGAATTTGTTGCTTGGAGTAATGCAACTATTGGTTTAAAAAAGATAAATGAGTTTTTATCACAAAATGAATTAGATGATATTGAAGAAGAAGTTAGAAATTCTGCTTACGAAATTATTGAGAAAAAAGGAGCAACTGCTTATGGAATTGGGATTTGCTTAACAAGTATAACAAATGCTATTTTAGAAGACCAAAATACTATATTATCTGTATCTTCTTATGATAAAGAAAATGATATATATATTTCAACTCCTGCAATCGTAAATAGAAATGGTATTCAAGAAAAACTTTTTATACCTTTGAATAAGGAAGAACAACAAAAATTAGCTCATTCGGTAAATATTATTAAAGATGAAATAGATAAAATTAGGGAAATAGAAAAATAATATTTTATCTAAAAAATCTACTTTTATAGAATAATGATAAAAATTGTAGTAAAAATAACAGAAATTATTAATAAAAAAATTATATAAGAAAATTGGAGGATAGAATTATGCAAAAAATAATACCAAAGAAATTAAAAAAAGGTGATGAAATACGGATTATCGCCCCATCTAGAAATATGAATATATTGAGTGAAGAGACAATAAATATTGCTAAAACTACTTTAGAAAATATGGGCTTTAAAATAACTTTTGGAGAATATATTTATAATACAGAATATGAAGAATATGGTTGTGCGAGCATTGAAGAAAGAGTAAGTGATTTTCATGATGCTTTTAAAGATAAAAATGTTAAAGCAATTTTAACTGTAATTGGTGGTTTTAATGTCAATCAAATACTAGACTATATAGATTATGACTTAATTAAAAGTAATCCTAAAATTATTTGTGGATACTCTGATATTACAGCTCTATTAGAATCAATAACAGCAAAAACTGGTTTAGTAACTTACTATGGACCACATTTTTCAACTTTTGGAATAAAGTTAGATAATGATTATACAATTGATTACTTTAAAAAAATGTTAATAGAAAATGATTTAGTAGAAGTAGAACCTTCTAAAAAATGGAGTAACGATTTATGGTTTTTAGACCAAGATAAAAGAGAATTTGAGTATAATAATGGCTTGGAAGTAATAAATTATGGTAGTGGTAAAGGAACAATTATTGGTGGAAATCTTTGTACTTTAAATTTACTTCAAGGAACCACTTATATGCCTAAAGAAAAAGATATCATTCTTTTTATTGAAGATGATGGCGAAAACCATGAAACATTTACAAAAACATTTGATAGAGATTTTGAGTCGTTAATAGAGTGTCTTGGGAAAGTTAATATTAAAGGAATAGTTGTGGGAAGAGCAGAAAAAAATTGCCAGATGAATTATGAAAAATGGGAAATGATTTTTAAAACTAAGAAAGAGCTTAATAATATTCCAATAGTTATTAATGCTGACTTTGGGCATACTAACCCAATGATAACTATACCTTTAGGTGGAGAAGCTACCATCGATGTTACTAAAGCTAAAATAAATATTATAATAAGGGACTGTTATAATGATTAACTTTAATGATATAAAATATAAAAGACCAGATTATAGTTATACTAAGAAAAGAGTTAGTTCATTAATAGAGGAACTTAAAACTTCTTCCTCATCTTCTTTATTTATTGAAATAGTAAGGAAAATTAACAAAATTCAAAATTATCTTGAAGAGATGTTTGAATATGCTGATATTTGTAATATGAGAGATACTAGTAATGAGTTTTATAAAGATGAAATAAAGTATTGGAATAAATATAAGCCCAAGTATAATTTTTTATTTAATCCATATTATGATATTTGTCTAAATTCTAACTATCAAAAAGAATTAGAAAGTATTTTACCTCCTAACTTCTTTAATACCATAAAATTTCGTTTAAAAATAACATCTTCTTCTATCATACCATTACAAGTCAAAGATAACGAATTAAAAACTTTATATCGTAATTTAGTTACTGAAAAAGTAGTTTATAATAATGAAGAAGTAAGTATAACTATAATAGATAAAGATTTTAATTCCAAAGATAGAGAGGTAAGAAAAAAAGCTCATGATGCTTACAATGATTTTTTCTTAGAAAGAAAAAAAGAATTAGATAATATGTATTATGAGATGATTCTAAATCGTAATAAGATAGCTAAAACTCTTGGATTTAATAATTATTCCGAATATAGTATTTATGATTTAAGAAGATTTGACTATAACTATAAAGACATCAAAACATTTCGCGATAATATTAAAAAGTATGTTACTCCAATAATGAAGAAAATATCTAATTGGAAAAAAGAGTTTTTAGGTCTTGATGATTTAAAATATTATGATACTATTATGTTTCAAGAAATGCCCGAGTTAAAGTATACCGATGATTTATTACTTGAAGAAATTAAAAAATGCTTTTTAAAAATAGATAAAGATTTAGGTGTTTTTTATGGGAAGATGTTAGAAAATAATTATATTGATTTTTCAACTAGAAATAATAAAGCTAAAGTAAATATAACAAACTACTTAACAGAAACAGGTATGCCGGTTATTACTGGAGAAATAAAAGGGAAATATACAGATATTACATATATTAGCCATGAGTATGGTCATAGCTATCAAAAATATAATGCTAGTTTGGAAGATAAAAATTATATTGTGTCTCCATTTTTAAAATATCCAACATTTGATATAGCTGAGATGTTTTCTATAGCAATGGAATTAATTACAATTGATTATGTTCAAAAATTATTTAAAAGTGATGGTAATAAATATCCTTTTTTAGAAATATCTCATATTGTAAATGACTTATTATATTATTGTTTAGTAGATGAATATCAAGAGACTATTTATAAAGAAAAAGATTTAACTAAAGAAAGTATTGGCACTATATGGTTGAAACTAGTTAAAGAATATGGTTTTGAAAAAAGTAATAGTGGTCATAAAAACTTGGACTTAGGAGGTTATATCTATCGTCAAAATCATTTGTTTTTAAATCCTTTCTATTTTATTGATTATGCCCTTGCTTATTTTGGTGCTATTAGTTTATGGGATAACTCAAAAAATAATCTAGATTTATTTGGAAAAATGGGACGAGTAGCTTCTTATTATCCATTAAAAACTCTTTTAAATAAATATGATATTGGAACACCATTTAAAGAAGAAAATATTCAATATTTAGCTAATTTTATAGATGAAAAATTGAATATGTATTATAATAATTTTTAATACAAATGAGGAGGTTTTGTTTATGGGCAAAATAGTTTTGTTTCTAGGTCCAACTCTTGCGGGGCAAGAAATATTAAAAGCAAGATTAATGAAGGAAGAAAATTATAATTTTCATAAAATAATTAAGACAACGACAAGACCAAAAAGGTATAATGAAATAGATGGTGATAACTATCATTTTATAATTGAAGGAGCAACAACTCCAAATAGTGAAATAATAGAAAAACAACAATTTGGAGAGATTAGTTATTTTACTTGTAGTAAAGATATAGATTTAGTAAAGAATAATTACTTAGATACTAGTAATTTGGAAGGACTAGATAGTTACAGAAATTACTTTGGAGAAGATGTAATTATTCCTATTTTTGTGAAAATGAATAGAGATGAGAGGATTCAGTTAGTTCTTACTACCGAAAGAACAAAAGAAAATCCAGACTTTAGCGTAATGTGTCAAAAGTATATAGCTGATGAAAGTGATTATAGCGATGAGAATATAGCTAAAAGAAATATAACTGATATTGTAGAAAATAACGGTGATATTGAAGAAACTTTAATGCAAACAAAAATAATTCTTGCTAAGCGTTTATATAAATAGAAATAGGTGATTAGATGGAAAAATATGAACTTAGTAAAAAAATAGAAGTATTTAAAGAAAAAATAGACACTATTGGGAGGTCTCTTTGACTTAGATAGTAAAAAGGAACAATTAATAGAACTTGAAAAAAAAGTTAACGAACCTAGTTTTTGGGATGATATTGAAAACGCTAATAAAGTAACTATTCGATTAAATACTATTAAAAAGGAATTAGAAAAGGTAAAAGATATCAATAACAATATAACGTTATTAGAGGAATATACTTCTATTTATGATGAAAGTATGGAAGATGAAGTAATATCCTTACTTGAGTTATTAGATAAGACTATAAATGAATTAGAAATAAATACTTTATTAAGTGGCGAATATGATGAAAGTGATTGTTATTTAGAAATTCATCCAGGGGCAGGAGGAACCGAATCTTGTGATTGGGCTTCAATGTTATATCGTATGTATACAATGTTTTGTGATAAAGAAAATTATAAATATATAGTTTTAGATGAACAAAAAGGTGAAGAAGCAGGTATTAAGTCCTTAACTTTAGAAATATCTGGTTTATATGCTTATGGTTATTTTAAATGTGAACAAGGCGTTCATCGTTTAGTTCGTATATCCCCTTTTGATTCTAATAAAAGAAGACATACATCTTTTGCTTCCGTTTCCGTAACCCCCAAATTAGATAAAGAAATTGATATTGAGATTAATGAAAAAGATTTGAAAATCGATGTCTATCGTTCAAGTGGTAATGGTGGTCAAGGAGTTAATACTACTGATTCTGCTGTAAGAATTACTCACTTACCTTCTAAAATAGTTGTTACTTGTCAAAATGAAAGAAGTCAGTTAAAGAATAAAGAACATTGTATGAAAATGTTAAAGAATAAATTATATCAATTAGAATTATCAAAACAAAAAGAACAAGAATCATCTTTTAAGAGTGATGAAGCTATTAATTTTGGTAGCCAAATAAGAAGTTATGTCTTAGAACCATATACTTTAGTTAAAGATAATCGTTCTAAATATGAAACGACACAGGCTAGTAAAGTACTAGATGGAGAGATTAAGCCTTTTATGGAGTCAATACTTAAAATGCCAAAATAATTTAGAAAGTAAAAATTAAAGATTACTTTCTTTTTTCGTTGTCTGTTCTGCAACATAAATAATCTAGCGAAATATTAAATGTGTTAGCTATTTTAACAGCAAAGTCAGTAAGAATTAAAGTTTTACCTACTTCATAAGCACTAATTGTTGATTGTGTAGTTCCTAAAAAGTTTGCAAGTTCTTTTTGTGACATATTATTTTCTTTTCTGATTTGTTTAAGTCTATTACCAATATCTAGCAAATTTAATTCATTATTAATACTTTCTTTATAAGAAGTATTTTTTTCGATAATAAAATTCATACTAATATTAAAATAATTACAAAGTAGATATAACTTTTTTAATGGAATTATCTCTTTGTCAATTTCCCACATACCATAGTGTCCTCTAGAAACACCAAGTATTTTAGCCATATCTTCTTGCGTTAGATCTTTATTGTTTCTAAATATTTTTAGTCTATTCCCAATCATTTTCTTTAGCCTTTCTAAAAAATATGTAAAATTTAAAATTTATGTGTACGAAATTACGATATTTATGTTATAATGAATAAAAGTAAGTAGTAGTTAATTACTTTTATTCATATCTATTCGTTTAGGTAGATTTAAATCTTTAGGTTGTAAAAACAATTGGAAAGGTTCGATATTTAAAGAAGTACATAGTTTTTCGATTTTATCAAAATCCATACTATGCATACCACGTTCTAGCTCACTAAGATAAGTCGTAGAGATATTTAATTTTTCAGCTAACTTTTCTTGAGTGAAATTGTTTTGGAATCTATAGTATTTCATATTTTTTCCAAAATTATGTCTTAAACTCATTTGATCCACCTCTACAGATATGATACGATTTTTATTTGATATTTTTAACAAACTCACAACGTAAAAAAATATTTTAAATGACTTGGTACTTAATGTAGATTAAAAGAAATTATCTAATACTTAAAGATTAAAAGAAAGAGGTATACAAGTGAAAGTAGAAGTAAAGGAAAAGAAAAATAAGAAAATAGTCGTAGGACTAGTAATAATGATTACATTATCTATTATGGTGATAATAGGAGTAAGTTATGCATATTGGCAGTTAACTAAAACTCAAGAAACAAATAATGTTGTAGCAACAGGTTGTTTTAATGTTACTTTAACAGAAAAGAATCCAATTAATTTAGCAAGTGCTTATCCTATAACTAGTGCAAAAGGAATGCAAACAACACCATATGAATTTACGATAAAAAATACTTGTAGTTATACCACAGCATATGAAGTAGATCTAGAAGCGTTATCAGCAACAACATTTGCAAATTCAAGTATTAGAGTAGCACTAAATAGTAATCATAAGTTATATAACGCATATGAGACAGCAACTAAGTATTATAGTACATCTAAAGAATCAAGGAAGTTAGTTTCAGGAACACTGAATGCAAATGGAACAGTAACTTATTCATTAAGATTATGGGTAGATGAAGCAGTAACAATAAGTGAGACGAATAAGAAGTTTGATAGTAAGATCATCGTAAAAGCTACAACAGCAAGTTAGGAGTAAGTATATGAAGAGATTTAATAAAGTTAATAAAAAGAGAAAAGTAATAATAAGTTTCTTAGTAATAACATTAGTAGGACTAGTTTTAATAGAAGGTTCCTATGCATTCTTTCAAAGACAAACAGAAGTAAGATTTATTAATGCCAAAGTAGGACAGTTTGTTGCAAATGATATTGAGCTTGCAATGAAGTTAGATGGTAAAGATGTAAGTGCACCACCAACAAAGAATAGTTTATATCAAGTAGCAGTAAATTGTGATAATGCAACAGGTACATGGGACAAAGATAAATGGGGAGCATTAGTAACAAATATAAAGACAAATAAAGTAAAGTGTGAAGTAAACTTTACTACACCAGGAGCAACACTAACAAATGTAACAGCAACAAGTGAAAAGACGACAATAAATTTAACATATACAGCAGGAGGAATAGGAACAAGTACAACATGTGCATATGGAAAAACAAATAGTTATGGAACAACAGCAAGTGGAGTAACAAATTCAAAATGTAGTATAAGTGGATTAAGTGTGGATACAACGTATTATTACAAAGTATGTGCTAAAAACACAACTGGACAAATATGTAAAGAAGGAACTATTAAGACAAAAGCGTTAAAATTAGCTGACAATGTCAAGATAGGTGACTATATTAGCATGACCCCAACAAGTACAAGTTATACGATCTCAAAGGATTTAACAGGATATAGTCGTGATCAAACAATCAATCCCAGTGAATTAAAATTATGGAGAATTATAAGGAAAAACCTAGATGGATCGATAGATGTGGTTTCGGAATATGCTAGTTCGAATAAGATTAGTTTTGGTTCTGGGTGTTCTGCTAAGTATGAGTTGTATATTGATACTCTGAATGAAATATCTAAAAGATATCTTACGGGGACCTTGGCTATTGACTCTAGGGTATTGGGCTACGATGGTGGGATGGAAGTATGTACTGAGAAGGGCTCGACGACGGATCATTTGTATCCGGGTTGCCCTGAGGATGAGGGCTATTTAACCGATAAGAAACTATTAGAAGAAGTATATGGATCGTTTATTTCTAGAACCGAGGCTGGGGCGGTAGTGGGTGTTTATTTGGGATCAAGGGAAGTGAAGATGCATACCACTAATACAGGTGCAAAGCGATATTCGCCTTACCTTCGTGTGGTGCACGATGACGGTGAGGTGGGCGAACCTTTAGTGAATGGTTATTCGTGTTCGGCATTTAAGAGTGATTCTACTTCATCGAGTAATAAAAAGCGTTCCCTAACACAGGGTTACCATTTTCGACCTGTTTTAGTAATTGGTGGGGAGACAGTATTGGCGAGTGGGGATGGTTCAAGTTCCTCTCCATACGTTTTAAAATAAGATGTTGTATTATTCCCCATATTGAAGAATATTTGAGTATTTAGTAAAAAAATATTATATTATTTTTCTTAAGATATGAAACAAGCTTCCATTTGTTTTATACACTTAACTATTATTATTTTTCCCAAAAAAATAAATTAAAAACTAAATGAAAATATTCTTCAATATGGGGAATAGCCTATAGCAAAAATGGTTAGTAAAAAGATATAACAAAAAAATATTTATCCATTATCTTTAGTTGAAACTCCAATAGCAGTAGAAGAATTGTATAATAGTTATAATGAAATTATCAATAAAGGAGAAATAGATCCATTACTAGTAATTCCAATTTTTATACTAGACTTCCTTTCTATTCATCCTTTTAATGATGAGAATGATACCTTAGTCAAAAATGCGACATACCCTCAAAATGCTTATAAACTAAGGTTTTCTAATTAAGATAGAAAATTCTTTTTTTTTACCTTTTTAATGCTGACATTACTTTTTAATACGTTATAATGGTATTGGTGGTGATTCAAGATGATTTATATAACAGGAGATAAACATGCTGATTTTAGAGAAGTATTTTATTTCTGCTATGCTAATGAAACAACTTTAGATGATATTTTAATTGTTTTAGGTGATGCAGGAATAAATTATTATGCAAATGAAAAAGATTATATGTTAAAGAACAGTTTATTACAGTATCCAATAACATTTTTCTGTATACATGGTAATCATGAAGAAAGACCAGAAAAAATAAAAACATATAAAACAAAAAAATTCCATAATGGAATTGTATATTATGAAGAAGATTATCCAAATATATTATTTGCTAAAGATGGAGAAATATATAATTTTAATAATCATAAAGTTCTTGTAATAGGTGGGGCTTATAGTGTTGATAAACATTTCAGAAAAGCTTATGGATATAATTGGTATGAAAGTGAACAACCAAGTGAAAAAACAAAGAATAAGATAGTAAGAGTATTAAAAGATTTAGATAATAAAATTGATATAATTTTATCTCATACTTGCCCTTATAAATACTTACCAAGAGAAATGTTTTTAGAAGGAGTAGATCAATCAACAGTAGATAATTCAACTGAATATTTTTTAGATAAAATAGAAGAAACTACAGATTATAATTTGTGGTACTGTGGTCATTATCATACAGACAAAGAGATTGATAAACTAATATTTATGTTTCATAAAATAGAAGAATTTAAATAATTGCATTTATAATTAAAAATAATTAACGAGAGTATAGATTAATTTCTATACTTTTTATTTGTTGTAAAAAAGAAAAAGGGGGATTGATAAAATGACAAATAAAAATATAATTAAAGTAGGAACTTTCTTTAGTGGAATAGGAAGTCCAGAAAAGGCAATAGAAAGATTAAAAAATGAAGGAGTTATAAAAGATTACGAAGTTGAATTCTTTTCAGAAATTGATAAAAATGCAATTAAAAGTTATTGTGCAATTCATAATGTAGATGAAAGTTTAAATCTTGGTAGTATAACAGATATTAAAGGAAATGATTTACCATATTGTGATCTTTGGGTTGGAGGTTTTCCATGTCAAGATATATCATGTGCAGGTAAAATGCGTGGTTTTAATTTTGAAAGTTCAACAAGATCTTCACTTGGCTGGGAGATGATTAGATTACTTAGAGAAGTAAAGAATAAACCAAAATACGTTATATTTGAAAATGTAGCTATGATTACAAGTAAGAAATTTAAAGATACATTAAATTTATTTAAAGAAGATTTAATGAGTTTAGGATATACATTATATGATGAATTATTAAGCGCTACTGATTATGAAATACCTCAAACTAGAACGAGGTATTTTTTAGTTGCAATATTAGATAACAATAAAGAATTTAGATTTCCAGAAAAAATAGAAAGTGATGTAATATTAGAAAATTTACTTGAAGAATCTGTTAATGAGAAATATTACCTAACTAATTCAAATTATGTAGAAAAAGATAATAAAAGGATATTTAAACATAAGAATAGAGATGATATAGAGTATGAAGTTGATATGGATAAATATTTTACTGGTGGTGTATGTGGAATAGATAAACACACTAAATTTGCAATATCTTCAAGATTATTTTCTATCTATGGTAATTCACCAACTTTGACAGCAAGTAATACAGCAGATAATAGCAAAATCATTATAGAAAGCGAGGGAAAATAATGAGAATAAGAAAACTAACTCCAAGAGAATGTTGGAGATTAATGGGATTTGATGATTTAGATTTTGCTAAAGCAAGTAAAGTATGTAGTGAAACTAACTTATATCATCAAGCTGGAAATTCTATTGTAGTAAATGTTATGTATTCAATTTTAAAAGAATTACTAAGATAATCATAAATAAAAAGGATGCTATTTTGCATCCTT
>CAOJBM010000017.1 GCA_948329525.1 uncultured Mycoplasmatota bacterium | reverse complement strand
GGTAGCTAACAAAGCAGGAACTAGTACAGCGACAGCATATTGGCTCGCTTCGCGTAATCGCGTCACTGGCAGTGATGGTACTAGGCTCTATAATGGTCGTCTTGTGGGCACTAGTGGCGGTGTGGTCGACGACTGGTTGTATCGCGTGAACTCCGTTGGTACTAACACCAATATCGAGGTCCATCTTGCGGTGCGTCCTATCGTCACTCTGAAATCGACAAGTGAAAAATTAAGTGGAAGTGGAACGAGTAGTTCACCATACGTATTGAATTAAAGATTCTAGATGGAAGGTCAGTAGGGAGGTACACCATCATTCCCCGTATTGAAGAATATTTGGTTCTTAAGAAAAAATAATATTTTTACTAATATTATTCCAACTAGAGCTATAGAACATGCTTCCACTTGTTTTATAGTCTTATTTAAAATTATTTTTCCCAAAAAATAAATTAAAATTAAGTTTAAATATTCTTCAATATGGGGAATGATTATAAATAGTACTATTAAAAATTAGTATAAAGATAGTACGATTTCTTTTGCCTTTGCTTAAGAAATAAAGTTATGCAAAATATATATTAATATAAAAGTGGTTCTTCACTTTTATAAGATGAACCTAAAAACGAACTAGAGAGCACGCTCTAGTTTTATTTGTAAAAACCAAAATATTTACTTAATTCTTTTTAAATCTGTTATAATAGTAAAAGTGATGTAGTATGAAAAGATTAGAAGTAGATAGAACTAAATTAAGTCCTGGTATGAAGCAGTACATGGAAATTAAAGATGAACATGAAGATGAACTATTATTTTATCGTTTAGGAGACTTCTATGAACTCTTTTTTGAAGATGGGATTTTATGTAGTCGAGAATTAGAACTTACTTTAACAGGGAAAAGTGCTGGTTTAGAAGAAAAAGTACCAATGTGTGGTGTACCTTATCATAGTGTTAAACCATATATTGAAAAATTAATAAGTAAGGGATATAAAGTGGCTATTTGTGAGCAGTTAGAGGACCCAAAAAATTCTAAAGGAATGGTTAAAAGAGGAGTAGTAGCTCTTTATAGTAAAGGAACAATAGTTGATTATGACATGTTAAACTCTCATGATTCTAATTACATAGCTTCAGTTTTAGATTTTAAAACAAACTATATTTTAACCTACGCTGATATTTCGACAGGGGATTTATACTTAATGGAATTAACTTATAATAAAGAAAAATTAATTAATAAAATCTTATCTTTAGGGATTAAAGAGGTTGTATTAAGTGATGAAGGTGATTTAGAACTCATAAGTCTTTTAAAAAATGCTTATAGTTTAGAAGTATCAATAAATAGAGAATACTTAGAAAATAAGTATGAAAATATTTATAAGAATATTAAAGATTATCGTTTTATTACTGGTATTAAGCATTTACTATATTACTTAGTAGTTAAACAATTAAAAGAATTAGAACATATTAAAGAAGTAATAATAGTTAATCCTGATGATTATTTAAGAATGGATATTCATACTATTAGAAATTTAGAATTAGTTGAAACTTTACGACTTAAAGAACGTACTTATAGTTTAGTATGGCTTTTAGATAAATGTAAAACTTCCATGGGAAGTAGAAAATTAAAAAATTGGATATTAAATCCCTTAAAAGATGAACAAACAATTACTAAAAGATATGATATGATTACAAAACTTAATGAAGAGTTTATTATTTTAGACGAGTTAAGAGACGATTTAAATGAAGTATATGATTTAGAAAGATTATGTGGGAAAGTAGTATGTGGTGTTCTAAATGCCAGAGACGTCTTACAAATAAAGAAATCTCTTATCTATTTACCTAGTATTAATAAAAATGTTGAAAAGTTAGGATTTCCTTACGAAGTTGAAGAATTTAAAGATTTATACAAATTACTTGATAATGCCATTTATGAAGAACCTCCTATCGGCTTAAAAGAAGGATATTTAATTAAAGATGGTTATAATAGTGAGTTAGATGAGCTTAAAAAAATTCGAAGTGGTGGTAAAGATTTTATTGCAGCTTTAGAGGAAGAAGAAAGAAAAAGAACAGGTATTAAAACTTTAAAAGTTGGATATACGAAAGTTTTTGGTTATTATATTGAAATTAGTAAAGGACAAGCTCATCTAGTTGACCCTTCTTTTGGATACGAAAGAAGACAGACACTAACTAACTATGAAAGATTTATTAGTCCTCAATTAAAAGAAAAAGAAGCTTTAATTTTAAATGCGGAAGAAAAAATTATTGAATTAGAATTTAACTTGTTTAATGAAGTTAAAGAAGAAATTAAAAGGAAAATTATTAAACTTAAAGAAGTAGCTGAAATAATAAGTGAGTTAGATGCGATAGCTAGTTTAGCTGTATGTGCTTCGGAGTATAATCTTGTTAGGCCTAATATTATAAAGGAAAGAAAGTTAGAAATCCTTGAAGGAAGACATCCTGTAGTGGAAAAAGTAATAAAAGATGATTATATTGCTAATGATATTATAATGGGTGAAGAAGTAAATACTCTTTTAATAACTGGTCCTAATATGAGTGGGAAATCGACTTATATGAGGCAGTTAGCGATAACAATTATTATGGCTCAAATAGGTTCTTTTGTTCCAGCTAAAAGTTGTACGATGCCTTTATTTGATCAAATATTTACTCGTATTGGAGCATCAGATGATTTGGTATCGGGTGAATCAACATTTATGGTGGAAATGAAAGAAGCAAAAAATGCAATTTGTAATGCTACAGAAAAGAGTTTAATTCTTTTTGATGAATTAGGTAGAGGTACTGCTACTTATGATGGAATATCCCTTGCGCAGGCAATTTTGGAATATATTAACACATTTATTAAATGTAAGACTTTATTTAGTACGCATTATCATGAATTAACGAGTTTGCAAGATAACTTTAAGAGTATTAAAAATGTTCATGTCGAAGCTAAAGAGCAAGATGGTAAGGTAACATTCTTACATCAAGTAAAAGATGGCCCAGTTGATAAAAGTTATGGTATTCATGTCGCCCGACTTGCTGGAATGCCTGATAAGCTACTTGAACGAAGCAATGAGATTTTAAAAATATATGAAGATAATGACAAGATTAATACTAGTAGTGGTGTGCAAGTATCTTTTGATTTTGAAAGTAGTGTAAAGGAAGAAAATAAAGTTTTAACAAAGTTAAAGGAGATTGACCCTTTAAAAATAACTCCAATGGAAGCGATTAATTTACTTTATGAACTTAAGGAGTTAGATAAATAATGTATTATGAAGATGAGTTTTATTTTCTAACTGATAAGTTACATCACGATATTTACGAACTAGCTTTAAGTAAGTATATAATCAAGAAAGAACGAGTTATTGTTAAAATTTTTAAACATGATGAGGAAGAAGTTGTTATGGAAGTAGTAAATGGGAAAAATGAAGTAATCAAAGATACAAGATATGATAAAAATAGTGAAATATTAGATATGGATTTAGTTTTTGTTAAAGTACTTGAAAGATACATTAGTAGTTATGAACTTCCTAATATGATTTATGAGTATGTGGAAAGCCTTGGTGCTTGGTATCGAGTTAAGATAGATGGTTTTAATCCCAAAGATAAAGATTTAAAAATATTCTATCGTAAAAAGAAAGTTACAGAAGAAGAGATATTAAATAGTAGTACAAGTAAAGAAGTAAAAGATAAACAATTAAGATTTTTAGAGCTTACTAAAGGACTTAGATTTACAAATCCTCAAGAATTAGAGAAAGTTTTTAATAGTTATAAAGGAAAGAAAAAATGTATATAGATGAATTGAAAGTAAAAATTAAATTATTTCAAATTAAAATTCAGAATAATCAATTTAGTAAAATAAATTTAGATATATTAAAATATGAAGAACTAGTTTTACTATTTCACAAATATTATGAAAACGAAGAAATATGCAAGAAAATTGTTTCTAATAGTCGCTTTGATAAATTTATAAAAAAAGAAAAACAGACGGCATTATACTCTTTGCAATTATTTGAAATATTAAATAAAATTCTTTCTCAAGATGAAGAATTTAACGAAAATGATGTTTATAAAATTTATGAAATATTAAGTAAACCTTTAAAAGGTTTAGACATTATATCTTTAAAGATATTTACTGATGAAATTATTAAATTATGTTTAAAAAATGATGATATAGAAAGTATTAAAGAATTAATTTATGATTTAATAAGTAAATATTTTTCTTTAGATGTATTATCAAAAAGTATGATTAAATTCTATATTATTGATGCCGTTTTAGAAGATGGTCTTGATGATGTTGTTAAAGAAATAAAATTTAAAAATGAGGGTGGATTAGCATACTTTTATTTAAAAAAGAAACTAATTAATATAGCTTATAATACTTTGAATGATTATTTTAAAAAAAATAATTTAAGTTCAGTAACGATAAAGAATAGAATGTTACTACAAGTAATTGAACATGAACTCGATCATGCCTTTATGCACAAAATTCGTTCTTCTTATAATGTATTAGCACCATCATACAAGCATCAAATACAAATAAAAGAGTTTAATTATTTTATTAATTCAATCAAATGTGTAGATATAATTAAAGGAATACATTTTTCTTTAGCACCATTTCTTGGCGATATGTATTTAGAACACCGAGCTAATACTTTTGGATATTTAAAAAGTATAAAAAGGATTAAAAAGAAATATGCTAGATTTTTGCCCAAAGATATTTATAAAAAATTATATAGTGAGACTTTTTTAAATATCGCCTATCTTTATTCTTATGATGATAGAGCTCCATTTAAAATTCAAGATGAAGTTTATTATAAATTATATGGAAAACAATTTAAAGATGAAAGTTTCAAAGAGTTTATTGATGAAAGCTATGCAAGAACTAAAGACTTATTTGAAGATTTGTTTGATGAAGAAATAGATGAGGTGACAGTATTTGAATTACATCGCATTATGATTGGAGACCAAACAATAAAAGATTATGATTTAAAAGAATTTGTTTCTGCAGGTGATGGAAATAGTTTCATTGGAAATATTAGAAATAAAAAATAAATTTTAATAAAATTAGGTAGTTAAAGCCTAGTTTTTTTGTTATAATTAAAAAGGTGAGGTGAGACATTTATGGGTAAGTCAAGAAGTGAATTAAGAGAAAAAGCAATGGTTATTTTATATCAAATAGATACGATGAGTAAAAGTGATGTTTCTTGGACAGTTGATGACTATATAAATAATAACTTAGAAATAGATAATGAATTTGTTAAATCTTTAGTTTATGGTGTCATTACTTATCAAAGTGTTATTGATGATTTAGCTAATAAATATATGAAAGAGTGGGATATTACAAGAATCGATAAGACTGGAGCGGCAATTCTTCGTATTGCTATTTATGAAATTAAATATACGGATACACCTTCAATTGTCTCAATTAATGAAGCTATTGAACTAGCTAAGAAATATAGTGATGATAATGTTCGAAAAATAATTAATGCGGTATTGGATAAAATTGTCAATGAATAGAGTTAATGGTTATGTCGTTTTAGATGACTATATTGCTGAAGAAGAAAGAGAAACGGAAGAATTTCAAAGTTCTTCAAAAGGTGTTAAAGAAGGGAAATTAAGATTTTGGTTAGAGATAGAAAATAACAAGTCAGTCTTTTTTAAACTTTGCGGGGGAAATGAGTTTAATGAACTTATAGCTGAAGAAATATTAAATATATTGGGCATTCCTTGTGCGCATTATGATTTAGCTCTCTTTAATGGAATTAAAGGTGTTATTTCTTATGATTACAAAGAAAAAGATACGAAATACATCAAAGGCTATACGATATTAAAAGAATATTATGACTATTTAGAAGCTAATGATAAATTTGAGGATTTATTACCCGATGAGAAGATAGATTTTATGGATGATGAAGATGCTTATAGTCGTTTAGATATAATTTGGGATGCCTTATATTATCATTATCGAGATAGAGAAAACGCTTATGAAATTGTTAAAAAATTAATGCAAGAGTTAGTAATAAAAAGAAATATTGATTTAATTCTACTTAATAATGATGACCATGCTCATAACTGGGAAATTATGGAGAGTGTTAAAGAAATTTCCTTAAGCCCTTATTTTGATAATACAAGATTTTTTGAAACAGATGATATATTACTTCAAACAACTTATGGTAAAGATAATACTATTAAAGAAGATTTAGAAGAGTATATGAGATTGTCTAGTGATGAAAATATCTTAGAATTTATCCATCTATTTAATAAAATAGATGGAGCATTATTAGGTAATGCGATTAAAAAAGCAATGGCAAGAACAAATTATAAACCAAATGAAGAGTATATCAAAAGAATATTTGCAATATTTAATCAAAACAGAAAAGAAATTTTAAATATTATAGAAAATATTGAAGAAAATAAGAAACTAGGTGATTAAATGGATAATAAATATTATAGTATTACAGCTTTAAATCGAGCTATTAAAAACATGTTTGAAAGAGAACCAGCTCTATTAGATATTTATATCAAAGGAGAAATAAGTAATTTTAAACATCATACAAGAGGACATTTTTATTTTACTTTAAAAGATGAAACTAGTAGGATAGCAGCTGTTATGTTTAATGGCTATGCCTCAAAAATTAACTTCGAACCAGTAGATGGGATGAAAGTTTTAGTTCATGGCCGTGTAGCTGTCTACGAAGCAAATGGCGGATATCAAATATATGTTACGGAAATGAGCGAAGATGGAATTGGAAATCTTTACCTAGAATATGAAAAATTAAAAAAGAAATTAAATGATGAAGGCTTATTTGACTCTAGTCATAAAAAGGAAATTCCTAGATTTCCGAAAACTATAGGGATAATAACAGCACCTACTGGAGCTGCAATAAGAGATATTTTAAGTACAATCAAAAGAAGATATCCCATCTGTAAGACGATTTTATTTCCCGCATTAGTTCAAGGAGCAACCGCAAAAGATAGTATTGTAAAACAATTAAAAAAAGCTAGTGAATACGATTTAGATGTCATCATCTGCGGTCGAGGTGGGGGTTCGATTGAAGACTTATGGGCTTTTAATGAAGAATGTGTAGCAAGAGAAATCTTTGCCTGTAACATTCCTATAATTAGTGCTGTGGGGCATGAAGTCGATTTTACAATAGCAGATTTTGTTGCAGATTTAAGGGCACCAACTCCTACTGGAGCTGCGGAGATGGCGGTTCCTAATTTAACTGATATCGATAGCCTACTTAGTCAATATCAAATTAGAGCCAATGAAGGGATAAATAACTATATCAAAAAAATGCAAGTTCAATATGACAGTTTAAAAGATAGTTTTGTCCTTAAAAATCCAATGTCCATGTACGAAGTAAAAGAACAGAAACTAGATAACTTTGTTGATGTTCTAAATAAGAATATTACTAGTATGCTAAATAATTATACAATTAGATTAGATAATGTAAAAAATAACTACGTAATTAAAAATCCCAAAAGTCTATTTGAAAAAATGGAATATCAATATACTTTACTTATGAATACACTAAAACTAGTTAATCCTTTAAATATCTTAAGTAAAGGTTATAGTATTGTGTCAATAAATGATAATGTTATTAAAGAAAGTACATCTTTATATAAAGATGATATAATAGATATAAGATTACATCAAGGAAAATTAAAAGCTAAAGTTATAGAAAAGAGTGATAATAATGAAAAATGAAGAAAAAAGCTTTGAAGATGCTTTAAAAGAATTAGAAGTAATTGTTAAAGAATTAGAAGAAGGTAAAACACCTTTGGAACAAGCTATTGATAAATATAGTGATGCGATGAAACTAGTTAAATATTGTGGGGAAAAATTAAAAGGTGCAGAAAAGAGAGTTAATAAAATCTTAAATAGTGATGGTACTTTAGAAGATTTTGATATTAAAGATGAATAAAATTACTTTACTTGAAGAATTAAGAATTTATTTGGGAGCTTATTATGGAGTAGCGGAAATGGATGAATATGGGACAAAAGTTTATGTTTTAAAAGAAATTGAGGACTATATAAGAGATTTTATTAAAGCTAATCCATCTTTTTCATGTGATTATGATAGTGAATGTAGATTGATTGAAAATTTACCTTTAAAAAGAAAATTACAAGATAGTCTTTATCTCCTTCATAAAATGAATGCTTCTTATGATTTGATTTTATTAATTAAAAAAAGACTTAAAAATATTGAAGATTGAAAAAAGTTGCCAATCAGCTGATTAAAGTTAGAAATAATTAATGGCAATGTTTCTCAAATAAGTACCATTAATTGGTTTGATATATTTTCTCTTTATTACCATAATAAGTGTAGGTGGTAGTTATGAAAAAGAAAATTATATTATTTGGCTTATTAACATTTTTAATGCCTATACAAGTACTTGCTTATTCTAACTATATAATTCCAGGTGGAGAAAATATTGGGATAGAAGTATATAATAAAGGTATTATGGTTGTCGGTTTCTATAAAGTTAATGGGGAGTATCCAAAAACTAATTTAGAAGCTGGGGATAGTATTATTAAAGTTGGAAGTGAGAGTGTTAATACTGTTAATGAGCTTGTTTCTGCTATTGATAAGAATATTAAAGATAATATTGTTGAAGTAACTTATGTTAAAGATAATAAAGAGTATAAGACAAATTTAGAAGTATCTTTATTTGATGGAGTTTATAAGACAGGTTTATATGTTAAAGATAGCTTAAATGGTATAGGTACCCTTACTTATATTGACCCAGAAAGTAAAATATATGGAGCTTTAGGTCATGAGATATTAGAAAGTAATACTAATAAAAAAATTGAAGTTAAAACAGGTAATATATTTGATAGTGAAGTGGTAAAAATTGTCAAAAGTACTGATGGGGTACCAGGAAGTAAGAAAGCTAAAATAGATTATAATTCAGAGCTAGGAACAGTTACTAAAAACACTAGTTCAGGAATCTTTGGTATTTATAATAGTAATTTACCAATAAAAGAAGCAAAAGAAGTAGCAAATATCAACGAAGTAGAACTGGGTAAAGCTACTATTTACACTGTTTTAAATGGAACTTTAGAACAACAATATGAAATTAATATTTCAAAAATTGATAAAGATAGTAAAATTAAAAATTTCTATTTTGAAATTATCGATGAAGAGTTGTTAAACGAAACAGGTGGAGTTGTACAAGGAATGAGTGGAAGTCCTATTATGCAAAATGATAAAATCATCGGAGCAGTGACTCATGTTATTGTCGATGATGTCAAAAAAGGATATGGCATTAGTATAGTGACAATGTTAGAAGAAGGAGAAAGGTAATTCCAAATATTATCTTTTTCTTATGCAATAATTTACCAAAAACAATTAAATATTTGATATAATTAAAATAATTGGAGATGTGGTAGTTTATGAAAAAAAAGTTACTTTTATATGCTAATTATTTTTATCCTGAAATAGCTTCAACTAGTCAAATTCTTACTGATTTATGCTTAGGACTAAAAGAAGATTTTGATATTACAGTGATATGCTCCATACCTTGTTATACTGGGAAAATAGAAAATAAATACAAGATAAAAAAATATTACTATGAACAATTAGATGGAATTAAAATTATTAGAGTTCGAGTAAAAGATTTTGATAAGAAAAATAAAAAAAGTCGAATTATCCATATTTTAAGTTACTTTCTTAATTCTTTAACAGCGACTTTTAAAGTTGGAAGACAAGATATAGTTTATACTATTTCACAGCCACCAATTCTAGGAGGTGTTTTGGGCAATTTAGGAAGAATTATTACTAAAGGCAAACTAGTTTATAATATTCAAGATTTCAATCCTGAACAAATAATGGCTGTTTCTTATTTTAAAAATTCTCTAGCTTTAAAGCTAGGTATGCTTATAGATAAGCATACTTGTAAAAAATCTTCTCTAATTATAACAGTCGGTAAAGATATGCAAGATACATTGATAAAAAGATTTTATAATAGAGACGTTAACAATAATGTAGTGATAAATAATTGGATTGATGAAAAAGAAATTTATCCTCTTTCTAAAAATGATTCTAAAGTAAAAAAATTTCGCGAAAAATATGGCTTAACTAATAAATTTGTAATTATGTATTCAGGAAATATTGGTTTGTATTATGATCTTGAAAACTTAGTTAAAATATTTGTGAAATATAAAAATTATAAAGATATTGCTTTTGTTTTTGTTGGAGAAGGAAATGTAAAAGATAAACTTATTAATATTGTTAATGAAAATAGAGCTAATAATATTATTTTTATTCCATATCAAGATAAAAAAGATTTGATAGTTAGTTTAAATGCTGCTGATATTCATTTAGTTACTAATTCTAAAGGAATTAAAGGTGTATCTGTTCCTAGCAAAATATATGGTTGCTTAGCTACTAATATTCCTATCTATGGTATTTTAGAAGAAGAATCAGAAGCTTGGAATATTATAAAATCATCAAATTGTGGTCTAGTTGTCGAAACAGAAAATTATGAAGAAATAAGGAAAAATTTAGAGATGATTATTAAAGAAAAAGAAAAATTTATAAAAAAACATAGTACAGGAAGATCATATTTAGAAAAACATTTTACAAAAGATAAATCAATTGAAAAATATAGAGAAGTATTAAAAAAATTAGAAAGTAGGTGATTTTATGAAAAAACGCAATTATTCTATATCTGTAGCGATGGCAACCTATAATGGAGAAAAATATATCGTGGAACAAATTAAATCTATTTTAAAAAACTTATCCCAAGAAGATGAACTTATTATATCTGATGATGGCTCAACGGATAAAACATTATTTTTAATTAATTCTTTTCAAGATGAGAGAATTAAAATTTTTAAAGGACCTAAAAAAGGAGTCAAACAAAACTTTGCTAATGCCCTAAAACATACTAATGGAGAAATTATTTTTTTGGCTGATCAAGATGATATTTGGCTTTTTAATAAAGTCACAAAAGTTTTAGAAGTATTTGAAAATACTAATTGTTCTTGTCTAGTTCATGATTGTTCTGTAGTAAATGAAGATTTAAGTGAAGTTTTATATGATTCATTTTTTCTTTATCGTAAATCAAAATATGGTATAATTAGAAATATATATAAGAATCGATATTTAGGGTGTTGTATGGCTTTTCGTTCTAAGATGAAAGAAAAAATTTTACCAATTCCTCAAAATATTGAAATGCATGACCAATGGATTGGTCTTTTATGTGAAAAAGATGGTGGAGTAGAGTTTTTAAAGGAAATTTTATTAAAATATCGAAGACATGAAAACAATACTTCGCAAATGAAACACTATCCTTTACCTAAAATGATTAAAAATCGTTATTGTTTAATAAAGGAATATATAAAAAGAATAAAAAGACAGATTTAGTTAAATAAAAGAGGTGAGTATATTGTGATACCTTATATTGTATTAATAATTGTTATTGTGTTATCCTATTTTATCACAAAAAAAATATTTCCAAATTATAAGAAAAAGTATTGTATTTTTATAGGAATAATTTTGTTTTTAATGCTTGCTCTTCGTGATGTTTCTATGGGCGTAGATTTGCAAGGATTATATATTCCATATTTTAATATTATTAAAAATTTGACATTTGCAGAAACTATAAAGTTTAGTCAAAGGTATCAAACTGAAATTATCTTTTATATACTGAATAAAATTATTTCATTGTTTAGTACAAATATCCGTTTTTATTTAGTTATTATGTCTATTCCATACGTTTATTTCGTAAGTCGCTTTATTTATAAATATTCTAAAAATCCATTATTAGGATTTCTAATTTTTCTTTCTTTAAATTATTATTGTTTCAGTTTTTCAGCTTTAAGACATACTTTAGCTGCTAGTTTTTTAGTTTTAAGTTTCGATTATTTAAAGAAAAAAAACTTAATACCTTTTATTATAACAGTATTATTAGCATCGTTATTTCATAGTACAGCGTTAATTTTTTTAATTGCTTATCCTATTTCTTATTTAAAAATTAATTGGAAACAAGTATGTATAATATTATTTATCTTATTATGTTCAACTTTATTTAAAAATTTTATTTTCTCTTTTATTTTTTTAATTTTTGATTCTGGCCATTTTTATAATTATTTCAAATTGGGAAAATCTATGAGTTTAGTATTTTTTGCTATCAATTTTCTTCTTTATCTTTTTATGTTGTATTTGTTTAATAAACATAAAAACAATCAAGAAAATCAACTTTTTTTAAATTTACAATTTTTGTGTGTTTGTTTTGCGGCATTAACTCCTGTACTAGGAGAAATGATACGAATAAGTTTTTATTTCGGTATCTTTCTATGTGCATCTTTGCCAAATGCTATAGAATCATCTAAATATAAAGAAAATAAAAAAATATATTATTTAGTTTTAAGTACTTGCTTTATACTTTATTTTCTTTTCTTTACAGTTTATAATAGCTCATTAGTACCTTATGTAAGTATTTTTGATTAAAAGGAGTAAAACTTATGGATAAAAAAATTATGGAAATTTTAGAAGAAATAACTAAAGATTATAATTCGATACTTTGTTCTAAAGAATATAGAATAGGAGCGAAAGTTTTAGAATTTAAAAAGCTCTTAAAAAGAGGTAAAATATTTACAATTTTCAAAAAAATAATAATTCATAATAGAATTAAAAAATATGAAATAGGTGAGCCATTGAAGTATAATATTAATAATACTTTAGTTTCTAATAAAAAAATTGTAATTTATACTTGTATAGTAGGTGCTTATGATACTATAAAAGAGCCTTTATTTGCTAATCCAAATTGTGATTATATCTTGTTTACTGATAATGCAAAAATAAAATCTGAAAAATGGAATATTAATTTGATTCCTAAAAAAATATTAAGATTATTTAAAAATAATGGTCTCCTTGTAAATAGATATTATAAATTAAATCCTCACGCTTTATTTAAAAATTATGATTATGCTATTTATGTTGATGGTAGTGTTCAAATAATATCTGATCTTTCTACTTTAGTAAATAGTTTAAATTCTTTTGGAATTGCTCTTCATAAACATAGATTTCGAAATTGTCTTTATGATGAATATGAAGTTTGTAAAATTTTAAAAAAAGGTAATCAAAAAGCTCTTTATAATCAAATACAAAAATATAAAATTGAGCATTTTCCAAAAAAATATGGAATGGCCGAATGTGGACTGATTGTCTCTGATTTAAAAAGTAAAATAGCAATGGAAATTTTTTCGGAATGGTTTCAAGAATTATTGGATACATCTAGCTTAAGAGATCAAATTTCACTACCTTATATTTTATGGAAGAAAAAGATAACTATAAATCAAATTACTACTTTAGGAAATAATATTTTTCAAAATCCTAAAATTATAGTTCATAAAAATCATAATAAAGAAAAAATAGGAGAATAAAATATGATACAGAAGATATTTAGTTATTTTTCCCATCCAAGTAATTTTATTATTTTTTTCGCATCGAGAAATATTTTAAAAATTAGTGATGAGACATATTTAAAAATATTATATAAAAATAGAATGCAAAAAGAATTAAATTTAGAAAATCCTCGAACTTTTAATGAAAAATTGCAATGGTTAAAATTACATGATCGAAAAGAAAAATATTCTACAATGGTCGATAAATATGAAGTTAAAAAATATGTTTCAAAACTAATAGGTGATGAGTATATAATACCTACATTAGGAGTATATACTAGTTTTGATGAGATTAATTTTGATGAATTACCCAAGCAATTTGTTTTAAAATGTACCCATGATTCAGGCGGCAATATTGTTTGTCGAGATAAAGAAAATTTAGATTTTTTGGAAGTTAGAATAAAAATTAATAATTATTTAAAAAAGAATTTTTATTATTTAGGAAGAGAATGGCCTTATAAGAATGTAGAAAAAAGAATCATTATTGAGAAATATATGTTCGATGAAAAACAAAAAGAAGGCTTGATTGATTATAAATTTTATTGTTTTAATGGAGAACCTAAATTTTTATATATATCAAAAGGTTTAGAAAATCATGAAACAGCAAAAATAAGTTTTTTAAATATCGATTATACATTTGCTCCTTTTCAAAGAGAAGATTTTAGTCATTTTAAAGAACTTCCCCAAAAACCTAAAAAATATGATAAAATGCTTGAAATAGTAAAAATACTATCTAAAAATATAGCTTTTGTTCGTATTGACTTATATGAAATTGATGATAAAATTTATTTTTCTGAATTTACTTTTACACCATGTGGAGGATTGATGAAATTTATTCCTTTAAAATATGATAGAATAGTAGGAGACATGCTAAATATTGAAAATGTAGAAAAGGAAAGATAGTTATGAAAAAATATATTATTTTAAAATATGATGTTACGTCAGTTTTTTTTTCTAAATTAAGAAATAACAATATTTATAGTTTTTATAAACCGAATATTAATCAACTAATTCTAAAAATATTTTCAAAACTTAACTTAAATTTTCTTTTCTTTAGTAAATGGAAAAAATTATTAAAAGATATAGATGATGTTATTTTATTTGATACAAGATATAAATCAAATATCTCTAAATATATTAAAAGAAGAAATAAAAATTGTAAAATTATTTTTTATAATTGGAATTTAATTAATGAAGATACTAAATTTATTTTGAATGATATTAATATTTCCGAAATATGGACATTTGATAAAAATGATGCTAGTAAGTATAATTTAAAATGGAATCCTCAGTTTTTTACACATGAAGTTAAATTAGAATTAAAAGACTTAAAATATGATATACTTTTTCTTGGGCGAGATAAAGGTCGAGAAGTTTTAATTGAAGGTTATAATAAAATATTTCAACAGAAAAAATTGCAGACTAAGTTATGTATAATAAAAAATGAAAAAAATTATATTCCTTACAATGAATATTTGCAATTGCTTAGTGAAAGTAAATGTATTTTAGATATTTTATCACCTAATCAAAGTGGATTTACATTACGAGTTATGGAAGCACTATTTTTAAAGAAAAAGTTAATTACAAATAATAAAGAAATAAAAAATTATGACTTTTATAATAAGAATAATATTTTTATTTTAGGAGAAGACGATATAGAAAATATTATTAATTTTATAAAGAGTGATTATAAAACTATTTCAAAGGAAATAATAGATTTCTATGATTTTGAAAATTGGTTAAAAAGATTTTTTGAAAGTAAGTGATAAGATGAGTTTTAAAAAAGGATTTACTTATGTATTTTTTTCTAATTTACTAGCTTTTTTGATAAGTGTTATTACAGGTTTTATTTTACCTAAATTATTATCTATTGACACATATTCAACTATTAAATTATTTCAATTATACATAACGTATGTGGGTATTTTACATTTGGGTTTTTCAGATGGAATGTATCTGAAATATGGTGGTAAAGATATTAAAAAAATGGATAATGGTGAGATAAAAACGGAGTTTAAAACTTTTAAGTGTTTTCAGCTTTTTGTAACAATTCTTTTTCTTATAATTAGTTTAATTTTAAAAAATATAATTTTAGTCTATTGCTGTTTATCTATTTTACCTATTAATGTAGGAAATTATTTACGAAATTTATATCAAGCAACTGGAAGATTTGATTCTTATGCTAAATTTACTAATTTAAATACTTTATTTGGTTTTTTTGTGAATTTATTTTTGTTATTTATAATCAAAACAGATAATGCTCACTTTTATATTTTAGGATATATATTATTTTATTTTATTTATTGGTTTTTCTTAGAATTAGAAATGTATCGTTTATTTGATAAAAAAAGAGCTTTTTTTAATTTTAATTATATTATTAAAAATGTTAAATCAGGTTTTTTTCTCATGATTGGTAATTTTTGTAATGTAATATTTACAGGAATAGATAGAATATTTGTTCAAAAATTGTTAGGGGGTATTGAATTTGCTTATTATTCTTTTGCTGTTAGTATAGAAAATCTTTTAAATACTTTTATAACCCCTTTAACAGCTGTTATGTATAATTATTTCTGTCATAATAGTAATACTGAAGATGTTAAAAGAGTAAAAAACATTGTTTTATTACTTGGAGGACTTTTGATTTCTTCTGTATTTATAATTAAAATTTTAGTTTTTCATTTTTTGGACAAATATACTAGTTCTTTAAATGTGTTATATATATTGTTTGTAGCTCAATATTTTTCATTTGTAATTAAATGCGTTCATTTAAACTTATTTAAAGCTAAAAAATTACAAAATGTCTATTTTGGGATAATGGTTGTTATTATAATATTATCAGTTATTTTAAATTTAGTTTTCTTTAATATAAATAATAGTATAGTTTTTATAGCGTATGCTACCTTAATCGTTAATTTTATTTGGTTTTTGGTTGGAGAATTATATTTTAAAAATTATTGGTTAAATTACAAAGAATATTTTTATGTTCTTATTATACTTATATCATTTATTATTTTAAATGCATTTATAATCAATAATTATGTGGCTTTTATTATATATATAGTAATTTATTTGATTTTTACTTTTATTTTAAATAAAGAGACACTTACTTATTTAGCTAAAGAACTAAATAAAATGGTAAAAAAGAAACAAAGCGGTCGTTTACTAATGAGATTAGAAAAGCCCCTTGACAAATAAAAAGATTTGAGTATAATAAAGAGCACTAGAGAATTAATGCTCAAAATTAAGAAAAGAAAAAAGGTGAGATTATGGCTAGAAATAATAAAGAAAAAAATAAGAAAAAACCATTCTTTTTAAAAAAATGGTTTATTGGTATAGCTGCAGCTTTAGGAATTAGTGCAGTTGGTTTAGGTACATATGAGACAGTAATAAAAGATGAAGATAAACAATTAGAAAAAGTAATTGATGATTTAGATGAATCAGGAGATATTGTAGATAATTCACGAGAAAAGCAAACGATAGAAGATGAAATTAAAAATACTTTAAATAAAGGTATAACTTTTGCTGAAGATAAAATTGAGGAATCTTTAGCATTAGAAGGAAAAAAAGAACTTGTTAAAGAAACTATTGATATTGGTAAAGAATTGTTGCCTACAGAATCTTTAGAAAAATCTAAAGATGAAAATAAGACTATAACTAGTTATAGTGATAAATATAATTATGATAATTTAATAATTCCAATTATTAAAGATTTTAAAACAAATTCTATCATTGATGCCTTAAATGAAGTAGGGTATGACTCTTCTTTAACTTCAAGAGCAAGACTTGCAGTTTACTTTAATATCATTAGTAGTGAAGGAGAATTTAAAGGATTAGCAATACAAAATACAACTTTACTAGAGTGTCTAATAGAATACGCTAGAAATTTACAAAATAGTGCTCATGATGATTATGCTAAAGTTCTAGATGATACAACTTTAAAAAATAGTGCTCCTGATAATAATAGTCCTAGTTATGGTGATAATACTTCAGATAATGGAAACGATAACAATAATAGTGGTGAAAAAGACAGAGATAAGGACAATGATAAGAAAAAGCCTCAAAAGCATAAACACGACTGGAGTGACTGGGAAGCGGTAGATGACGAAAAAGAAAAACGTGAATGTCCTACATGTGGTAAAACAGAAGAGCAAGATCATCCATCTTATGGTGAGTGGATAGATAATGGTGACGACACTAAATCAAGAACATGTGATAACTGTGGTCACATAGAAACAAAACCTTATATTTGGAGAGAATGGTTAAGTATAGATGATGATTACGAACATCGTTTTAGAGAAGACGGAAAAGAAGAAAAACAACTTCATCCATTTGGAGAGTTTATAGATAATGGTGATGGCACTGAAACAAAGACTTGTCCTAATTGCGGTCATAAGGTAACAAAAAAGAAAGAAGAGGAACATAACCACAATTGGAGTGACTGGGAAGCGGTAGATGACGAAAAAGAAAAACGTGAATGTCCTACATGTGGTAAAACAGAAGAACAAGATCATCCATATGGTGACTGGGTAGATTTTGGAAATAATCAAGAATCTAAAACTTGCCCTAATTGTGGTAATGTAGTAATTAGAGATAAACATCAACATAAGCCAGAGGAACAAGCACCAGTATCACTTAATGCAACAGATGAAGAAAATTGTGCAGTAATTTACTATAAATGTCTAGACGATGATTATATTGATGAATCATTAACAGAGTATGTACCACATAACTTACCTGATACTCCAGAAGATGTTTTAGGTGACGAAGGACTATTTAAATGTGGAACATGTGGAATGGAAATTATTAAAAAAATTACGGGAATAGAAGAAGACTCTGAAGAAGATTATGATTTACCAATTGACTTTGATCCATCTTCTTTCAATAATGAAGAATACGAATTTATAGATGAAGAAGAAATCAGCTTAGAGCAAGTAGAAGTTATAAATAATGAAGAAGAACAAGAGGAAAATCTAGATGATGATAATGTTTTGTTACTTGAAGACAAAAGTGCAAAACCTTTAATAGAAGATCAACAAAAAGATTTAGAAACAGTATTAAATACATTTGATACAGAACTATATAAGAGCTTATTTAAAAAGAAACAAATACTAGAACAATTTGCTAGTAAAGGAATAAAAAGTGACGAAACATTAGATTTATTAAGATATATTGATGTAATAAAATCAAATATGGTTCAAGAATTAGCTAATGCTTTAGTAAAAGAAGATTTAAAAAAATTGGAACAAGGAGAACAGCTAACGTTTAAAATTTAAAAAAGAAAAAAGGGGTGATAAATTATGGAAAAGAAATGGTACCAAAAAATTAGTAACTGGTTATCAATTCTAGTTTGCATTATTTTAATACCATTACTATTAATTAATTTATCAATCATTCTTCAAGCTAAAAATAATGAAGATGTTGTACCAAGTATATTCGGTTATAAACCATTTATCGTCTTATCAGGTTCAATGGAAACGGAAATTTTTAGAGGAGATTTGATTATAGTAAAAGATACTAATCCAAAAGATTTGAAAATTAATGATGTTATAGCGTTTCGGGATGTAGAAAATACTGTTACAACTCATCGAATAATTGATATTATTGAAAAAGATGAAAAAATATATTTTGTTACTAAAGGCGATAACAATAGTTCTCAAGATCAAAATTTAGTAGAACTTAGTGATGTCGAAGGATTATATATTACTAAAATAACAGGACTTGGAAATGTTTTCAATTCTTTAGCTAAACCAACAAATATTATTATTCTATTTCTAATCGTAACTCTAGGATTTGGAATAGGTTTCTACATTTCCACGAAAAAAGAAAGAGACATTGAACATCAAGAATTTTTAGAATATAAAAGACAAAAAGAGTTACATGATAAAGAAGAAAATACTGGAAATGACAAGTAGTCAACCAAAAGAAGTGAAAAGCGATGCCAGTAAAAAAATTGATGTAATCATTCTAAAAAAAGAATGTTACATATAAAAAAGGAAATTAAACTTAAAAATAGATTATTTTCCTTTCTGCATAATTAATTTATGCTTCTTACCAAAAATTACAATTTAGGGGGAGGTGAGATAATGAAAAAGGCTAGAAACATATTAGTTGTAACATTAATGTTATTAGCAGTATTAAGTTTTGGTTCAGTTGCTAATACTTATGCTAAATATACTAGTACTGCTGATTTATCTGATACTGCTAAGGTGGCAAAATGGGATATCGAAGTTGGTGGTGAAAAGATTTGGGATGCTTCTGCAAACCTATCAGTAGCTTTATTTACAGATGATATCATTGCTCCAGGTAGTGAAGGATCTGCAACTATTCCAACAATTACTAATAAATCTGAAGTAGATGCAACTTATTCAATTACTTTTAGTGAATTAAAGAATGAATCAGGAATTCCTTTAGAATATTCTACAGATAATGGTACTACTTGGAATAGTATTGATGATGTTGAAGCTATTACAGGAACTATTGCTAAAGGTGATACTGTAACTTTAACTAATGCAATTAAATGGAGATGGGCTTACTACGTAAGTGATACTCAAGATGGTGTTGATACTGGGTTAGGTAAAGATGCTGCTTTAGCTACTGATGACGAATCAATGCCAAAAATTGAATTATCATTAAGTATTACAGCTACTCAAGCTGCTCCAGTTGCTACACCATAGTAACAACTATTAGGAAGTGTTTAACTTCCAATTAAGTCTATGAAATTCATAGATTTAATTGGAAACTAAATAGTTTTATATTATAGGGGGAAGTGATTCTATGGCTTATAGAAACTATAATGAGAAAAGAAAAACTAATAAAATCATAATGATAATCTTAATCATTATAATAATTATCTTAATGATTACTAGTTGTACATCTTTGTTTTGGGGAAAAATAGGTAATCCTTTCGATAATTCTAAAGAACTTAAAATAGATGAAGATAAAAATCTTAAAGAAAGTAGAAATAATGAATTACAATTTATTGCGCCTGTTGGAGAAACTTATATTGGAAGTATTTATCGTATTGAGTTCACACTTAAAAAAATAGATACTAAAGAATTTACTTGTACAACTTCTGATGCTGATATAGCAGTATGTATAGTTAAAGATAATTATGTTGAAGTTTATGCTATAAAAGAAGGCACAGTTACAATCTCTATAATTACTGAAACTAATAATAAAAAATATATTGGAACTCATGAATTAACTATAAAAGACGAAAATAAGCCAGTTACAGAAGGAGTAATGTTTACAAAGACTAAAAATACTATTTATCTAAACGAAAACAATACTTTAAAAATACCTTATAAATTAATTAATATTGATGGTGATTTAAGTGTTAGTAGTAGTGATTCCACTATTGCTACTGTAGAGTTAGTAAATAACGAAGTATTAGTAAAAGCTTATAAAGAAGGAAATGTTAAAATTACTCTTACAGTTTCTAAAAATGGTAAGGAATATCAAACAAGTTGTATTATAACTATAAAAAAAGAAAGATCTAGTGGCACAGAGAATCAAGACTCCAATACTTATTACTACAACATAGCAACAAATAAATATGAATTAGCTTATACAAGTAAAGATAATAGAAAAAATTTAATTCTAGAAACTAATTTATTTAATAAGAGCGCTATAAATGTTAGAAATATTCCAAGTGGTATTCGTTTATATAACAATTTAGGATATATAGATATAATTTCCTCTAATCCAAACATTTTAGAAATTGGTTATGATGCTAAAGATAATGAAAAAATTAAAAACTATTTATCTTATAGTGTTACAACAAAGTCTAGTGGTAATGCTACAATTACAATTAGTGGTAGTGTAAATAATCAATCATTACCTACTAGTATAATAGATATTAATATTATAGCTAAATACTATATTACACTTAATGCCTTAGATGGAGTATTTGCAAACAATCTTAAAGAATATAGTTTTCTGTTAAGTAGTAATGAAGAACTAGATTTAAGTAATTATATAGCTTATAAAGAAGCTGATACACAAAACTGTTTATATTACACATTAGATAGTTTTAACACAATGGCAAATGGTACAGGAATTAAATATGCAAAAGATTCTAAATTTATAGCTACTAGTGATGCAATTTTGTATTCAATATATTCTAGTAATAGTTCAAAAGAAGAAGTTACAAAGACTGGCACAGCCTATTTAACTGATGTAAATATCTTCCATAATGAAGAGTACTTTAATAAATATGGTGAGGATAAAGTTATTTATCCAGGAGCTTATGGTTCTTACGTAATAACTATCGAAAATACACTAGATAAAGAAGTAAAGATAAATAAAATTAATTTAGAAGAAAAAACAATTTGCCAAGAAAATTTAGGCTGTTTAAATATGGGATATATAATTAAGTATTCGAATCCAAAAGATGATAAATATACTTATTATTACGGAAGTAGCAACAAATATCAGACATTTAATGAAGATACTAGTATAATAAATATAAATGCAACTAGAAGAGAAAAAAATATTGACTTTGGTATTAGTTTAAAACCAGGAGAAAAAATAGAAGTGTCTTTACTTTGGAAATGGCTTGATGATGATGAATTAGATACAGCTGTTGGTTCTTTAGAAAATAATAATAAATATGACTTATTAGTTAGTTTTGATTATGAAGTAAAAGAAAGTGTTTGTAAATAGGAGAATAGAAAAGGGAGGTTGCCATTATGAATGCTGTTAAAAAAATTGTTGGAACAATAATAATGCTTTTATTAGTATTTACCTTGTTTATTAATATTTCTAATTATATTCAAGTTAAAATACTTCATAAAAATATAGCGACTATTAATGGCTATGCATTTCTAGAAGTCGTAAGCGGCTCAATGGAACCTGTTTTAAATGTTGGTGATTTAGTGGTAGTAAACACTAAAGATAAAGAAATAGATGAAAACGATGTTGTAACATATTCGAGTTCTAATGGTTCTTTTGTAACTCATCGAGTAATCGAAAATTTAGATAGTGGACTTATTACTAAAGGAGATGCTAATAATGCTAAAGATAAAGATATTGTAAAGTCTGAAAATGTTATAGGAAAATACATCTTTAAAATACCACATTTTGGTATTCTAATAAGTTCCTTACAGAATCCTTTAACTTTAATATTAATCTTAATTATAGGAATCATTATTTGTATTTTAGCAAGTACCGATAAAAATGGGGTTCCTAAAGATATAACGGAAGAAGAAAAAAAGTTTTTAGAATATCGAGAAAAGAAATTATTTATTAAAAAATATAAAAATAGATTGAAAGTAGGTGATTAGATGAATAGTTTACTACATAGTAGAAGGTTTAAAAAGAATTTATTTAAGTGGTTACTAATGTATGGGATTTCTTTAGGTATGTTAACTATGGTAGTAACATATTCGAGATTTATCACCACTTATACTAGTACTGATGTTGCAAGACCTGCCAAATTTGCTCTAGATTTTGCCTATTCAAGAATTTGTGATGGTCAAGAAAGTGGAACAGCTTGTGATTTAGGTTCAATACGACCAGAAGAATATTTAGAATACGATTTTAATATTGATGCTACAAAAGGTGAAGTTGATACAATTGTTGTAGCTGATATTACGATTGATGATAATTTTGAATTTGTTTCTTTACTACCAGTTAGTGGTAATAATATGAGTTATAATTTATTAGATAATGGTATCGAATTTAAAGGAACAATGCCAAAAGGAACTAAAAATACTTATAAAATAAAGTTAAGATATAAAGGATATAATACAGATGCTTATAAAGCGGCAATTAATTATGATAGTATTTTAAAAGTAGATTATTCTGCTACACAAGATAGTAATTAAGGAGGGATATTATGAAAAATAAAACACGTATAAAACTTATTTTATATACTTTACTTGTTATCTGTATATTAGCTAGTTTTACTTATACTCCATCTGATGCTAAATATTACAAGGAAGAAGAGAATGCTTTATTATACAAAGCTAAGTTTAATCAAATGGGCGGATATTATATTGATGACACATCAAATGGCATGGGAGTCCAAGATGACTCAACAGCAACAAATATTCATTATAAATTTAACTTTGTTCGTAGTTCTTCAATGAAAGAGGATGAAGTTGATACTTATTCCTTAATTTTACCTGATCCTAGTTGTTATAGTACATTCTTTGATGGTAATACCAATATTGATGCTAGTAGTATTTCTTTTAATACTTTAACAGGAATGGGAAATAGTATTATTGTTAATTTAACTTGTCCAGTTGATAAAGTAATAAAAGGTGATACTATTAATTTATCAATCAATGTTAAACAACAATTTACTAATGAAAGAGAATATGAATATGCTACAGGATTATTTAGTGTTAATACTGATAAATACTTAGAAGATAAAATAGATAAATTAGAAGATAATAATATTTATTTAATAAAGAGTAATCCAAATGATATCTATAATCGTTTCGTTAAGCTTTTAAAAGAATATATCCATAACAATGAAACAATCTTTAATGAGGCATTGCAAGATTATTTAGTGGATACTAATACTTTAGATAGTTTATTAGATGAATACTTGAATTCGATATTTACTACTGGTATAAATATAAGTGTTAATGACTTAGAAAAGATAAGTGGAATTACTCTAAATAGTAACTTAGTTAAATATAATAGGTTAGTTATTAATGAAGAATTTAAGACAGAATTCAAGCGTTACTTTGATGTAAGAAAAGATTTCTTACAAAATAATAGTATTTATTTATCAAAATTTAATAATGCTAATATTTATAATCGTTTTATTAAGTATTTAAAAGAATATATCCATAACAATGAAACTAGTTATAATGAAGCCTTAAAGGATTATTTAAATGATACCAAGACAATAGATAGTTTATTAGAAGAATATATGACATCTATATTTACTACTGATAAAGATAATTTAACTATTAATGATTTGACACGTATTAGTGGTATAACTATTGGTAGTGATACTTCATACAATGAACTTGTTATTACTGATACATTTAAGACAGAATTTAAACGTTACTTTGACTTAAAAGATTACATTGAAGGAAATACAATTAAACTTTCTAAATTAAATACAGAAACAATAGAACAAAGAATTACTACTTTACTAAATTCTTATGATAGTAATGTTAATTCGTCTGAAATAAGTATTTTTATAAAAGACCATTTAGAAGAAGCTAAAAGAGAAATACCTAGTGAATACGCAGCTATAGAAGGATTAAGCTATAGTGATACAAATACTCATAGTGTAATTACTATTGATGCTAATTTCACAAGTTATGTTAAGACTTATTATAATAATAAAAATATGACTAATAATCTTAAGAATTTCTACTTCTTTAATGAAAACTTAAGTAGTGGCGAAATAAATACTTTATTCTTTAAATACATAGATGCTTATTTCTATAAAAGTACATCAAATGAGTATGTAGCAATTAAAAATTATTTAGAATCACAATTTGATGGTACAACGAATAATGTTAAAGATTTAGCAAATAAAATTAATAGTGATTACTTTAGATATGATGCAAGTACACATGCAATCCAAATTACCTCTAGATTATATGACATAATAGTAAATGGTGAAAGTTATGAAATACAAAAACATCTTACAATAAAATGGAAAGTACAAAGATTAAAAACACAATTAGAACAAAATATTAGTGATTCAACTATTATAGATGCGATTGTAAATGATAGTAATTTCCTAAGTATTATTGATGTTACAGAATTAGATATAGCTATTGATACAACAATAACAATTGTTAGTGGTACAAATAATATTGAACTAAAAATAACTTCTATTGCTGGAGAAGATAGTATTAATATTAAGGTTAATATTAATACTATTACTAGTGATATTCCTAAAGAAGATGGACCATCACTTGATACTTCGGATGTTTTATCAAAAGAAGAAACAGTAGTTGAAATGCCACAAGAAGAACCTAGTGAGGATTTGGTATCTTCTGAAATTAACAGTGAAGAACAAGAACAAGAACAAGAAGAAAAAGAAGAACAAATAGAAACTATTAACCCATCTGTCGATGGTGATAAGCAAACAACTGATGAAATAGGAATTATAACATATCCATTAAAATCACAAGATGATAATACGTTAGGCGAGGAAAAGAAATATATTTATATAAAACCAGAAGATGAGTAACCCTCATCTTTTTTCTTAATATGAAATTATAGTAATAAAAAAAGAAACTTATGTTTCTTAAAGTTCACGATATAAGCCAACTGCTTTACCTAATATAGTGACATTATCAAAGATAAAAGGTTCCATACTATCATTTTCAGGTTGTAATCTAATATGACCATCTTCTTTGTAAAAAGTTTTTAAAGTAACTTCATTATCAGGTGTCATAGCAACAACTATATCACCATTTCTTGCCACACTTTGTTTTTGAACAATAACGATGTCTTTATCATATATGCCTTTGTTGATCATTGAGTCACCGCTAGCTTTTAAAGTAAAGACAGTTTCTTTTTTAGGAATAATAGAAGCAGGTAGTGAAAACCACTCATCAGGAGTTTCAATCGCTTCTATTGGATTGCCACAAGTTATTTTACCAAGTAAAGGTACTTTAACAATATCATTATCTTTTTTTTCAAATTCATTTTCTACTAATACTTCAATAGTTCTAAATTTGGAATTAGTTTTTCTAATACAGCCAGCTTCCTCTAATTTTTTCAAGTGTGTATGAACAGTAGCAGGGGAAGATAATCCTAATGCAGCACCTATTTCTCTGGTAGCGGGTGGATATCCATGTTCAACAGTATATTTTTTGATGTAAGTTAAAACATCAGCTTGTCTCTTTGTAATATTTTTTGCCATATTTTCCTCCTTACAAACACATCTTAACATAAAAAACGTCAAAAGTCAAACAAATGTACATCATTTCCTTGACACGAACAATTGTATATATTAAAATAAATATAGAAAAAGGAGTGATATTAATGGAAAACACAAAAGAAAAAATTGAAAATATTGTAACAGTAGGATTATTTTATTTGTTACTCATCATCTTAGTTTTAGCATTTATTAACCGGTATGAGGAATTAAATATAATTACAGAAGAAAGTAATATTGCTTCGTGTATCGATTATTAATTCTTTTTTTTTCTTCAAAAATGCTTTATAATTAGAATAGTGATGATATTATGAAAAAGAAAATATTAATTCCATATTGTATGTACGGCAATGGTCATCGAGCTATTGCTAACTATATAACTGATTATTTTAAAGAACAGAATACAGAACTTGAAATACTTACTGTGGATTTACTTAAATATTCAATTCCAATTATTGGAACATTGAGTCAAAAATGGTGTGACTATTTAATGTTAAAACATCCTTTTATTTGGTCTTTAGTTTATGATTCATTTGATACAAAAATAACAGGAGCTATTTCTAATAAATTAAGTGTTCAATTATTTAATAATAAGAAAATGAAAAAATTAATTACGGATTTCAAACCTGATTTAACTATTTCTACACATTTTTATGGTAGTAGTTTAATTGATATGTACAACCGAAAAGGATTTACAAATAGTAAATTAATTACTGTTATAACAGATTACGAAGCTCATGAAATGTGGCTTAAAGGATATAAAAAAGAACAAGCTATTATTGTTGGAGATAAAGATGAAGTTAAATATTTAAAGAAAAGAGGGATTGATTCTTCGAAAATAAAACCTTATGGAATTCCAATAAGTCCTAAATTAGAACCTGATTTTGATAGAGAAAAAGTATTGAAAAAGTTAAAAATTTCAGGATATCGTCCAATCTGTTTGTTCTTCGGTGGTGGTGGAAATGGTTCTAAAGCATCTTTACCATTTATTAGAAAAATAATCAAAATGAATTTAGATATTGACTTTTTATTCGTAGCAGGAAGAAATCAAGTATCAAAAAACAAAGTTGATAGATGGATAAAGGAATTTAATGCTACTAATATTCATACTTTTGGATTTGTTAATAATGTTCCTGAACTATTACAAATATGTGACTTTGTTATTTCAAAGCCAGGTGGAGCTCAAACAACTGAAAGTTTATATTTTAAAAGACCAATACTTATGATTAATTGTTCTGGGGGACCAGAACGGGCTAATTACAAGTATTTTGAGAAAAACAACTATGGTAAGAGATTTCGAACAGTATTTACTTTTTCTAAGTATTTAGAAGAAATCAATCGAAAGTCTGAGCTTTTAGATATAATGAAGAAAAATATGTTAAAAAGTAAAAATGACCAAGCGATGGCAAAATTATATGAGCTTGCTATGGATATCTTAAAAGATTAGGAGACAAGTAATGAGAATTTATTAGGAAATATTAAAGAAAAAATATGAAAGACTATATAATAAGACAATAGAAAAGAATAAGAATATCTTAATTGAATCTTTTGTGGAATATTATGGAGAACAACATCGTGATGAAATTATAAGTAGATTTAATGAAATAACTTTTATTTATTAAAGTTGTTCGGAAACTAAAAATATGTTAACATATAAAAGTCAAACATGAA
>CAOJBM010000016.1 GCA_948329525.1 uncultured Mycoplasmatota bacterium | reverse complement strand
AAATAAATTTCAAAAAGTTACCAAAAACTATTGATTTTTATTAGCAAGTTTCAATATATAATTTTTATTTTGATATTTATAAGTTTTATTAAAAATATTTACAATATCTAATTTATAATTAGTATCTAGTTCTCTATCCTTGTTATAATAAACAAAATTATCTATTATTACCCTAAAAGGTTCCATTAAATCACAAGTTAAATTAAACTCATTAAATTCATTTTTGTGATGAATTCCAAGTTGCGTTAAATAACCATTAGATACAACTTCTTTATTAACAGTAGAAAGCAAAATTGCATATCCATAATTTAAAGCAGCATTTATATTATCATCATTATTTCTAACAAAATCATTACCAAATAAAGCATTAAAATATACTTTAGCAGCATGACCTTCTCTATTTGTTTTATCCCCACTTGCTACTTCATCAACATAACTTAACAACAAATCATATTTATTAGAATTTAATTTTCTTAACATCATAGCTTGATTAGTAATTTTGTTTTTAACTATCTTCATCCATAATTTGTCTTTATTAGATTGTTTCCATACAATTTGTTCTTTAATTTTTTTGCTTGTATTATGTCTAGAATAATAAGAAGATAGCTCCCCAAACGGATTATGCTTTTCATCACAAAATATTATATTTATTTTATTATAAGATAATTCTTTTAAAAGATAAGCAGAAATAGATACAGATATAGAATCAACTATAATAGTATCTATTTCGGATAAATGAACATATTTTTCATCATTATTTTGTTTAACAACTAAAAATCTATTTTTATAGCTTATTCTTGATTGTTTTGATATCACTACTGTTCTAAAGCTCATATTTGCTTTCCTTTATTCCTGTAACTGAACAAGAAATCATTAACCCTTCTGTAATATTATTACTAGACAATCTTCCTATTCTATCTCCTAGACCATAATCTATTAAGTTCCCATTAACACTATTACAATGATAGATTTTAAACAATTCCTTAATTATTTGCGACAATTGTTCATAATTAAGTTCATTTAATTTAATATGTTCCTCTATTTTATTAATAGAATTTTCAAATAATGGGTAATTTACTTTTTGTTCATAAAGATACATAATTATATCTTGCATTATTTTTACTAATTCATCATTATTTTCTTCAAAAATATTTACTTTATTAAGAATATAATTTAAGGCATATTTCCATAGAATCATTTTTTCTTTTGGTATTTTTAATTGCAAGGCATTTGCTACTTCACAATTTTTATGTGATATACTATACCCTTTAATATAAACATTTTGTCCTTTATAATTAATTAAACTTTCATAAGGAATAAAATCTTTTAAAATAGTAAATTCTTCTATATTTAAATAATTTTTGATAAACTCTATTTTTACATTATTATCTTTTTTAGCTTTTAGAGCAACTTCCAAAGGTATTCCTATTAACTTTTTCTTATTTTTATACTCTACGAAAGTCAAATAAGATGTTTCAATATTCAAATAACCACCATATAATTCTGTCGGCATATTTTCTTTTAATGGAATATTACCAACTTTTGCTGGACGTATAGTTTCTTTGAATAATTGGCCACTTCTTATTTCAGTCTTTCTGCTAACTAATATATCATTTCTATATAGAGCATTTTCTACTCGTTTATTAAACTCTTTGGCGTCAAATAATAACTCTCCTGTTTTTTCATCAACAATTTTTTTAGATAACTTAGATATAATACCATTTACATTTTCATCTAAACTATTAATAACAAAACCATATTTTAGTTGTTTATAATTGCCTAGTTCTCTTAATTTTGAATTCATTTCTTTAACAATTTCAAAAGCAATATTTTTTCGCATATATTTTTCTTTATATTCTCCAAGTACAGCTGCTAAATATGCATCATGAGCATGATGATAATCATTAATATCTCGAAATTTAAATAGTTCATATCTTTCACGATAATTATGTGATAAATTAGCTTTCAAATAGACAACATTAGTTTTTTTGTACAAGTTATTAATAATATTAGCAACATGTTTTGTAATTTGTCTTGTTTCAACTAATTGACGATTAATAAATCCTTCAATATCTTCATCACTATAAGAATCTCTAGTTAATCTATAAAACTTTTTAGCAGAAATCAATTTCATATCTTTTAAATGGTTCCACCATTTTTTCATATATTCAGTTCGATATTCTTTCGGTAAAACAAAACTAGCAGCTTTAATTTGATTACATTCTCTCTGTACTAAAGCTTTATTATCTATCGAGTCATCTTTAATAAGTGTTCTTGGAATAATATGATCAACTTCATAACTATCTAAGTCTTCTATATTTAATGGCTTTCCTGTATATAGGCATTTTCCTTCCTGAATAAAGTATAAAAACATTTTTTGACTATCTATTTTTTCTATGTTTTTCAACTCTTTATAGACAGCATTATAGTTTGAAAAGTTAGAGCTGACATATTCTTTTTTCATATTTTCATAAAGATTCATTAAATATTTCTTCCGATCATCTTTTCTTTCTTTTTTGTTGTTATCTTCTCTAGCTATTTCAATTACTACATTTTCTGGTTCATAGCCCATATAATCAATAATCTCTTCAACTACTTTTAAAGATTGATATATTCCTTTCTTAGTTGCAGGAGATGTTGCTAATTTCTCTACTAAATCGTAACTTACTTTTTTGATATCGTTTTTAGTATTATTTTGTTTAATTAAGTTTTGGAATTTATATTCATCATTATTGATAATCTGCATAAAGTTTTCTTCTGTTTCAAACATTATTTCCATAATATTTTTAGGATTACCTGTTTTTTTATCTTGAATAATTAATTCAGTTAGCAATTTTTTAGATAAACTTCCCCAACCACTATATTTTTTGCTAATAATTTTTTTGATTTGACTGTCATTTAGTTCAATATATTTCTTTCTCACCTTAGATTCTAAAATATCTTTATCATCAAAAATAGTAATCCATTCAATTATTTCATCAGCATCTTCTTTACTATATGATGTATTTTCAAAAATTCCATTATCACCAAAGAAATCAAGATATGATTGCATATTATTAGCAAATTTATTATCAGAAGAATATCCAGTAATCTTTACATCACCTTCATACATGCCTAATTCATCTAATGTATATAAATATTCTTGAAACTTCTTATCAGTAATAGAACCATTAGTTTTCATAAATAATTCTTCCATTATTTTATGTTGCGTATCATTTTCTAATTTTTTACCATTTACTCTTATTTGTTTAAGTTCATTCATTACTTTAAATTTAGAATATAAAATTGAGTTGTTAGGTAGAGCATACTCATTTAACAAGTATGTACAATGAGAAATCATTCTTTTGATAAATTTTTCAGCTGTTTTTTCTTTATCCACTACTTCATCAAAATTATAAGGAGTAATTTTAACATGCTCAATTTTTCTTTCCATCCAAGCAAAAGCACTTTTTTCATCTGATACTAGTGGTCCAACAAAATATGGAATTCTAAATTCCAACAATTTAACTATTTTGTAAGTATCACCTACTTTTTCTAGTAAGAAAGGATAATACTTTCCTTGATTTTCAATTATTTTAATTAACTCATCTTTATTTAATTGGTATGGATATTTGCCATTTTCAGGATCAGTTATACGAGGTAAAAATTCACCATTAATTAGTCTTGGTTCAATATTAGTTAGCCATTTTTCACTTAAAGCATTATGGGTACCTTTATCAAAAACTTTTTCGATTAGCTTTTTTAATTCTTTAGAAAAATCTTCATAACTTGTTTTATTGTGAATATATTGTTCATAAAGACAAGTTTCTTTAGTGTTTCTAAATAATTGATTGTACAATTTTCTATCTTTATTAAATAAATCTTTTAAAAATCTTAAATCTTCTTTATGGATATTATATTTTTCAACCATTAAGGAAGATAATGAAGTATTAGAACTTCCCTTAAATAACTTTTTTAGAAAAACGGCATCATATAGTTCTTTTAAAATAGATAAAGTTTCAATAGAATCCCCTAAAGCCTCTTCTAACTCACTATATTTGTCTTCATAATCTGTTCCATCAAAAGAAATTGTTATATCTTTTTCTAAATCTTCTAACATAAATATTTTTTTAATACTAAATTTATTGCCAACTATTAGTTTACTAAATTCTAAAGAAAAATTTTTATTATCTGAAACATCTTTTAATAACTCTTTTATATTAACTTTAATATCATTTTTTGATTGAAGTAAGAAAGTTGCTTCTAAATCATTAATATCTATTATTTCTTGGTAATTTTCTGATATTTTTAGTGCTGAAAAATAATTTATCAATGAATCAAATAAAGTTTCTATTTTATCAGTAATATTTAAATTATTGACATTAAAATTATCACCACTATATAAAAAGTTACCTCTATACTTTATAATGTGATGAATAGCAAGATAAACTAGTCTTATATCTTCTTTTGAATGATCATTTATTAATCTATTTCGCAAGTGATATATAGTTTTGTACTTATCATTATATTCTTTAATTTTATTTTTTTCATTAGCACTTAAAAGAATCGTTTTATTAGCTTGATCCTCTTCATGATATTTTGATTCTTCAAGTTTCTTAAAGAAAGTATTATCAACTTTATTTATTTCACTTTTAAATTCTTCTTGTAATAACTTAATTCTAGTTCTTCTTCTATCATAACGCCTTCTACTACTTCGAAAAGCTCTTCTGTTTTGTGAAGTACTCCCCTCTTCAAATAGTCTAACGCCCCAAAGAGCTTTTCTACTTTTCTTTTTTCCTTTTCTTATTATTTTTTGAGTGTCGGATTCTACTACTGCCCATCCAACTGATGTTGTTCCAATATCAAGCCCAATGTTATATTTTTTGTCCATTTGACAAAGAACCTCCTTTTTGGTATTATTTAGATGTCTTAATACCATTTAAGATGACATAGAGAGTTAAAATAAAGCTTTAAGCCTAAATGCTCACTTATGTGTGACGGACGGTTAGCCGTCTTTTTTTATGTCATCTTTTCCTAAGTTCATTATAACACTAGATTTCAAATTTTGACAATAATTGCCAATTTTTTACTTAAATAAAAAGAAGAAGACAATTTTCATTCCTCTTCAAAACCTTTTATTATCATTTCACTTATATGTTGTATTCTTTCTTCTTCACTTCTATTTAAAACTTTAGTAGGGCCTTCTACTATAACTCTAACATCATCATTTTCAAAATCTTCTCTTATCATTTGACTTACACTCTTATCAAAAGCTCCTAAAATCATATTTTCTTCTTCATCATCAATGTCTTCTCTTTCTTTCGTTTCTAAAACTTCCTCTTCATATGCTCTTTTTTCTATTTCTTGCATTTGCTCTTTTATAAATTGTTCATGTTCCATAACAAACTCTCTACTTTTTTCTGGTGTAAGTCTAGATGCAACTTCTTGCATAATAGCAATTCTTTTTTCAAAATTGCCAAATTCTTCGCTATTAAAATACTTTTTAAATAACTTATCAATTATTTCATTACTTTTTTTACTACTATCAAAAATAGTTTTAAAATCTTTAGCAATAGCAAAATAATCAAATACTTTTTTAAATACGTTATTATTTAGACATTTTAAAGTACAATGGGTTTCTAAAATTATTCTAGTTGCTTTAAATAAAAGAGCATGAATGTAATCTTCAATTTCTTCGTTTGCAAGTTCTTGTCGATAAACCTCTTGTTTTTCTTCTTGTAAAAATAATTGTTCTTGCACCAATAATATTGCTTTTTGATTAGTGTCATTTAAAGGTACTTTAATAGAAATTCCATTTTCTGTTTTTTTATCTTGATTAAAAATCAGCTCTAGTTTCTTTTCTTCTTTATTCATAGTATAAAGAACATCAATATATCCATTTTGATTAAATTTTCGATAACAAACATGGTCTTTATTTAAACTTCGGCCAATAAATGAAATATATAAACTACCATCATAAAATATCTCAGATGAAAACATATCATCATCGTATTTTGAAACACCACCTTTTCGGTATTTTAATTCAAACATATCTATGCCATTTTTTGTAAACGGATGCTCGGGAAACTTTGTATTCATAATTTCCACCATTTTATAATCATTTATTATATTACATTTAAAAACTCTTAAACTATCACAAGAAGTAAAATCAATAGGACATTCTAATTCATAATCAAAATCATTTAATTTATCATATATTTTTACCTTCTTATCATCAAGGCCACATAAATCAAAATCAATTACTTCTAAAAAATCTTTCATTAATTCTTCAAACATATTTAAAACCTCCCGTTTTTCACAAATTCATTATAACACAATTATTTATTTCTCTAATTTCTCTATTAATATATCTAAAAACAGTTTTAAATTAAATACCATAATTAATTATTTCTAAATCTCTTTAATTTTTTATCTAAAGTTTTTCTATAAGAGTCATCTAATTCGGTAATACTATAATCATGGATATGCTCTACAAACGTTCCATTTAAATCACTATAAGTCGCCCAATCTTCTGACTCAGTTGCTATTTTCATACAAATTGTTCCTGCACATCTACTACTCACTATAGACATAATAGCTTTGGCTGACTCCAATACTATTGGATTACGATAATCAACAATTATATTAAATTGTTCACTATTATTTAATATATTCTTTAAATTTTTTACAAGCCATTCAATATCGTAAAAATCACTAGGAAAGTCATACATTTTTGGATGAGCAGTACCATTAAGTAATACACAATTATAGTTTTCTTGACAAATATTTAAAGTTTCTCTTAATTCTTTTAAATAATCTTGAACAGAGACTACTTTTTCTTCTCGATCAAATTGATATCCGTTTAAAAAATCTATCATTTCTTTTTCAATATGTCCCATAACTATTGAATTATTTTCAATATGTGCAATTAAATTATAGGCAATTAAATTTTTTAAATATTCACGTGCAGCTATTCCTAACATCAATGATTTATCTTTATCTACTATTTCTTTAACTCTTTCACAATTGGAAATTCCATATGGTTCTAGATAAATTCCCATTGGAACGTCTTCTCCATAAATAATTGGATAATGTTTTTCCATTTCCTTTAAAAAATTAGTTCTTTTCTCTGTATTATATCCATATAGAAATTCATGAAACTTATGTGACATAATTTGTTCTTCCATTATTTTATTCATCATAAAACCTCCCGTTTCTTTAATTCATTATAACACAATTATTTATCTGTAATATTATTTTTTTACTACAATTTTAGATGTTAAGATTTTCTTAACAGTTGGATTTTTATAAAATTTTAGCCATTTCTTATCGTTGCACTAAGAGAACCTAATGCAACAAAATTAGAAAAAGAAGGATACGGATATATCGTTGGCAGTGTTGGAATGTTATCTGGGGAAGTTCCATATACAGCATTTAATGCAAGAAAGAGTTATATCGAAAATAATGAAGAAGTTATTAAAAAGTTTGTTAATGCTTTAAATAAAGGAATTGAATATGTAAATAATAATAATGCTACTGATATTGCTAATGCTATCCTAGCCCAATTTCCTGATACATCACTAAATGATGCTATAGTTATTATTGATAGATATAAAGAAGCTGATTCTTGGTTACCTAACACATACATTAGTGAAGAATCGTTTAAAAATCTAGAAGATATAATGATTAGAGCTGATTTACTTGATGATTATGTTCCTTATAGTGATTTAATTAATAATAAATTTAATGAATAATTTAGTAGAAATCAATAATTTAACTAAGAAATTTAATACTATAAATGGCGAAATAGAAGCAATTAATAATATAGATTTAGAAATTAAACAGGGAGAAATAATTGCTATAGTAGGTAGTAGTGGCTGTGGAAAAAGTACACTACTTTCTATTCTTGCAGGATTAGATAAACAAACTAGTGGAAATTTTAAATTTAACGGTGATGTCAAAATCGGTTATATGCTTCAGCAAGATGCTCTTCTTCCTTGGCTTAGTATTTACGATAATGTTTTAATCGGCTTAAAGATTAATAAACAAGTAACAAAAGAAAATTTAGAATATATTGATAACTTATTAAAAATTTATGATTTGTATGAATTTAAAGATAAAAAACCAGCAAGTCTTTCAGGAGGTATGAAACAAAGAGCAGCACTAATAAGAACCCTTGCTTTAAAACCTGATGTCTTACTACTCGATGAACCATTTAGTGCACTTGATTATCAAACTAGATTAATAATAAGTGACGATGTTTATAAAATAGCTAAAAAAGAAAATATTACTATTATTATGGTAACACATGATTTAGCAGAAGCAATTAGTATGGCAAATAAAGTAGTTGTTTTATCGAAAAGACCTTGTAAAATCAAAAATGTTGTACCTATTATTTTAAATGAAAAGAGTACTCCAATAAATAATAGAAAAGATAGTAATTTTAGTATGTACTATGATATGATTTGGAGGGATTTAGATGTCTTTATCTCTTGAACAAAAGAATTTTTTAAAGAAGCAGAAAAAAAAGAAAATAGTTATCTTTTGCACTCAAATATTTCTTGTAGTAGCTTTTCTATTTATATGGCAATTATTAGCTGATAAGAAAATAATTAATAGTTTTATTTTCTCAAGTCCTAAAAATGTTTTAAATTGCTTTATTGAGCTTTTGAATAGTAATAATCTTTATATTCATATTTATACAACTTTAAAAGAAGTTTTAATTGCCTTTTTACTTGGAATAGGACTAGGTTTTATTATTGCTATAGTTCTTTATAGTTTTAAAACTCTTAATAAAGTAATGGAACCTTTTTTAACAATGCTTAATTCACTACCTAAAGTAGCTCTTGGCCCGATGATTATCATTTGGTGTGGTGCTAATACTAATTCCATTATAATTATGGCTTTGTTAATTAGTGTTATAACTAGCGTAATTAATATTTTAAATGGTTTTAATAGTGTTGATGAACTAAAAATTAAAATGTTAAAATCCCTAGGAGCTAAGAAATTACAAATACTTTGGTATATTATAATTCCTAATTCATATCAAACTATTATTTCTACCTTAAAAATAAACATCGCTATGACTTTAATTGGGAGCTAAGACATATGTAGAGAAAACGTTTGTATTTTTTATGTTAGTTTTCACTAACATTCCAATAAATTTTTAAAGTCTTCCCATCTACAACTATTTTATCTAGCAGTTGTTCTACGACATTTCTTTTTTCTTTAAATTCCATATTAGGCCAAACAGATTCTAGATTTTTTATTTTATCATAAGTTTTGGTTGTTCTTTCTTTTTCTTTTATATTTTCTAGCTCTTTAATTATATTCGATTTTTCACTTGTTAATTTAGCAAGTTCTTTTTTTATTTCTTCATTTGCTATATTATCTGAAAGTAACTGAATCAAGTTTTCAATTTTTTTCTGTGTCTTATCCAGTCTTATATTAAGTTCATCAACAAGATTTGTTTTAGATAAATCAAAAGTATCTCTAAATAATTCTTCATTTAAAGACATGGCAAATAATTGTTCCAAGAAGCTATCCTCAATTTCAAAACTATCAAGTCTTATATTATTACAATTCGGATCTTTGATTAGTTTAGGTTTACTCTTTTGCCTAGAGTAGCAATAACAAATAATTCTTTGTCCCCATTTTTGATAACGATACTTTGCTCCACAATTACCACAATATATTTTACCTGATAACAAGTAATGACTTGTGTGTTGGTTTTTACTTCTTTGTTTTTCGATTGTCTGTAATTGTTGATATTCTTCTTCACTAATGATTGCCTCATGTTTGCCATCATAAAGTTCACCTTTAAATGGAATCTTCCCTAAATTAGTCTTAGAACTTAATATACCTTGAATCCATGATTCATCATATCCTGTTACTTTAGAAAGTTCATTATAACTATATCCTTGTAGTCTTAATGTTTTCATTAAATCGAATATTACTTTTCTTTCTTCATTAACAATAAGCATACCTGCTTCTTTGTCGTAATCGTAAGCAAAAGGAGTTTTACCTCCGCCACGCCAATAACCATTTTCAGCTCGCTTTTTAAGACCGATTCTAGTACGCTCTAAAATAGTTTCTCTTTCTAATTGAGCAAATACTGATAATATTCCAATCATTGCTTTACCAAATGGAGTAGTAGTATCAAAGCTTTCTCTAACAGAGATAAAACCAACTTCATTATTATTAAATACTTCTTCAATTAAATATAAAGTGTCTTTTTGACTACGAGATAGTCTATCTAGTTTGAAAACCAAAACCGTATCTATTTTCCCATCTTCACAGTCTTTTATTAACTTCTTTATTGCAGGTCTTTCTAAGTTCTTACCACTAAATCCTGGATCAGCATATAATTCATAACCAGACCATCCTTGACTTTTCAAGTAACCTTCTAATGATTCTATTTGAGCTTCTATTGAATATCCATCGACTTGAGCATCTGTTGATACACGAACATAAAGAGCTTTAATTTTTTTTACTTCTGCTTTTATATCGTTAATATTTTTTCCTCCTTCTTTTATAAAAGCATTTTTTGTAAAAAAACTTGCAACTACATAATACCATTTTTATACAAAAAATGAAATGCTTAAAGTTTTTATTTTCACGCCTCTTTTAAATACTTTTTTAATAATGTATATATTAAAGGATAATTTAAAATTATTTCTTTCGGTTCAATTTTTTTTCCATCTTTATTGTAATTCTCAATCATTAAATGCATATAAACAGCTCCCTTTCTTAATTATATTTTTAAGACACAAGACTAATTACATTAAAAAAGACTAATTAGAAATTCTACTTTCTAACGAGTCTTTATAATCTTCTAAATACTCTATATATTTTGTTCTAAAATACTTTTCATTTAGCCATTTAACGCCAATAGCAGAAACATAGACTTTTCCATATTTAATATATTTAAGTGGATAAGGAAAATGTTTTTGCATTCTATTTGTTGCTACCCCTATGGCATTTTTTGTTTTATTGAAGTGCCTTCTTAAATATTTTAATGGTAAATCACAGTATTCCATTCGTTCATATGGAATTTTCAAGTAATCTTCCAACACTTTAATATAACTTTCAAGAAACTTAATTTTTAAATCTTTAGGATTTCCTTTTTTTAGTTCTACTTCTCTAAACCAAATCAAACATTCTATTGATACCGAAGTAATAGTAGAGCCATCTACTGTAGACTTTCGATAGCGAAAGGCATTATACCATTTAGAGCTTCTCTCTAATTTTTTTATGATTTTAAAATGCTCTTGATATGAAAATGATAGTTCCTTACAAAGAATATTATAAGGATCTACATAAATTTTTCCTATAAAATTTCCTCCTTTTCTTTAAAATATGGGGTTACTGAAATTCCTCTTTTTTACTATTAAAACTATCAAGCATGGTGTCTACACACCCATTTTCTTGTTAGGGCATATCCCTAAGACCCTCAATTAGTCTCCGACGGTTTAGAGATTTTTTCAAAATCTATTATTAAACCTTCAAAAAAACAACAAATATTATCACTAATTTTTACGAAAATCTTTTCTTATAACTTCATGTTTTATTTATAAAATTCACGCTCCTTTCTTTTAAAAATATAAAAAAGACCATGAAAAAAGGGAGACAATATATCTCCCTAAAGTCCAATTTTATATTTTTAAACTATCTATATTAGTTCATATTGAACTAGATATTAAAATAATTATATAGGTCAACATAAGATTTAGGCAAAATCTATATCTAAAATGCTTATTTTTGCCAAAGAAAAAACCTACAAAATTGTAAGTTTTTATATCATCTTCTATTTTTCCTATATTACCATAATAGCACATTTTTTTAGGACATACAATGGCACGCTTTTAAAAAATTTAACACTAAAATGGTATCAACCCCTTATAAATAAAGAGAAAAATAGATAAAAACTTTTTTCAAAAATTTTTAATATAAATCCACTTTTAATAAAACTATACCAAATGATTTATACATTATAAAAGAGAGAAATCTAATTAAATTTTTTCTCTCATTAGAATTTTATCTATATTACCATAATAACACATTTTGAGCGGAAGGTAAACGGAAATCGAAACTAAATTAATACCCATTTTCCCCTTTATTATAAAGGCTTTGTAAAAATTTTAAAAATTTATTTTTTTCACTTTTTTAAAAAAGCAAAAAATTCCATTTTTAATAACATTTTTATATTTGCTAATCATTTGTTTTTTTAGAAATAATTATTTCTTCATTAGTATTAACTGAAGAGTTTTCCTTCAATATTTGCAAAAAATCCTCGTTGTTTGCTGCAATATGCATTTTAGTATTGTTATAGACTACTCCTACTGCTTGTTCAACTATAAATTGACCTGGCATATAATCCCACAAAGTATCCCATACAAAATTAGTTCCACTAAATCTTCCACAAGCAACATATGCAAAGTTTACAGCTGCACAATAAAAATCTCTACAATGACGGCTAATCTGTTGCATTTTGAAACTTCCTAACATTTTTCCTGGACCTTCAACTGTATATATTCCTTTATTTATCTCACAATTATTAACAGATATTGGAGTACCATTTAAAAACGCCCCATTTTCATCTGCATAATATAATTCATTTAATTTAGGTAAGTATATAACAGCTGCACATGTTTTTTTATTTCTAATACAGGCAACTTGAATCCCCCACAATGGAATATTATGAGCAAAATTTATTGTTCCATCAATAGGATCAATAGTAAAACAATTATCAGTTAAGCATTCCTTACTATTATATTCTTCACTAACAATAGAAAAGTCAGGATAATTTGATTTAATTTCATCTATCATATACTTTTCTATTTCATAGTCAAAATTGGTTACTAAATCACCTTTATTATCTTTTGCTTTTACTTCAAATTCATTTGTTATTAGATTACTCGCACCTTCTACTAAATCAATTAAAAATTCTAAGTCTTTACTCATTTTATCGCTCCCTAATAATTTCATTTAATGCATTGTAAATTTCATTTAGTTCTTGTACACCATCATCAGCACTTATATGTCCTTTATTATGCACTACAATAGTTTTAGTATTTAACAAATTTTCAAATTTTTCTTTTTGACTTAAAGATACAAAGTAGTCATCATCTGAAAAAATGCATGTAATATTATCTGTGATATTTCTAATATTATCAAAGTTTATATCTGTATGAATCCATGGATAAGCAGTATTATATGAATCTTCATCTTCTATTGCTTTGGGAAGTAAATCTAACCATGGAGCAACAAACAAAATACCACCAATTTTATCAACATTTTTTGATTCTAAATATCTTAATATTGTTTGACATCCAATACTATGTCCTATGAAATAAGTATTTTCGTCTAATATTTCTACTTGTTTATCTAATTCTGATACCCATTCTTCTATTTTAGGATTTTCAGTATTAGTCATATTAAATCTTATAACTTTATTATTTTCATTACTAATTTTAGAATCTAACCAAGGATACCATCCATCATCCTTTGTTCCATCCCAACAATGAACCATATAAAACTTATTCATTTATATCACCTTTATTTCTTCGCTTAATATCTTTTTTATAATGTTTTCTGCCCTTGATTCTAATGAAGGAAGATTATCCATTGGAAAGAATTGTAGGTCTTTACTTTCATTATCTGATATTTCTATATTTCCCTTATAATTTAACACTTTAAATAACACTATTACAGTACACATCTTATCTCCATTTGGATATTCAAAATAATATTCTTTTCCAGATAGAACATCAACAAGTTCAAGATTTTCAGCTTCAATACCACATTCTTCTTTTAATTCTCTAACAGCTGTTTCTCTTATATCTTCATATAATTCCATAGATCCACCTGGTATTCCCCAAGTATTTGTATCACTTCTTAAATTCAATAGTATTTCCTTTTTCTCATTAAACACTAATGTTGTTGCACCTAAACCTATTAAAGGTTCATGACCAACATGTTTTCTTAAATTCATTATATAGCCCAAGTTTATTTCCTCCTTATAATTAAATTTCAAAATTTATGTCTGATGCTTGTTGTTTAATCCATTTATTTAGTACATTCATTAAATTAACTACATTTTCATTAAATTCTTTTAAATTATTACTATTTTCAATAGTTATCAAGCCATTTTCTTTTTCTACAATAGAAAAAGTTAGAATTATGCAATCTTCTTTTATATATTTTGGATTGTGTACAGTATTTTCTTCTTTCAATTGTAAAAATTTTGATGCTGATTTGATTTCTTTAGGCATCCAAGGTGATTCAATATATTTAGAAAAACTGTTATAAAATTCCATAAAAGATATAAAATCAACAAATAATTTTTTATTGTCTTCTTCTCTTATTTTATTATTTGAATCAAAATGAACTATAGTAAATCCATTTTTTTCAAGTTTTTTCTTTTCATATTTATGAATTTCAGCTATGATGGTGCTTTTCCTTAAAAACTCTATATATTCTATTACAATATTTATTGTTTTATCATTCAATTTACTTCCTGTTTGATACCTATCAAATAAAACAATGGCTATCATTAATGTAATAAATGAAAATATAGTCTGGCTTAAAGATAATATTATAACAATATTTTCACTATTAATTATGAAATATAATAATGTTATAAGTGTTAAACCTGTTATTGAAATTATAAAATGTCTTTTTTTCATAATACCTTCCCGTTAGTTTAATTTATATTTTAAATTTGATTAATCCTATAAATGTTGAAGAAATTTTATTAATAAATTAAATGTTTTTATCCATGAGTTTATAAAAGTTACTTCATCTATCGTATGATATTTTCTTATACTACTTCCAATTGAAATAATGTCTAATCCATCTATTCTTTTCTTTATAGAAGAACATTCAATACCGCCATGAAATATTTCTTCTAAAGGATATTCAGAATATTCTTTAAAATATAATTCTTTATATTGACTTAATAACTCTGATTCATAATCTACTTTCCATATTGAATCTGCATAAACTTCATTAACATTAAAATTATTATTTAAATTTTTACTTTCATTATTAATCATTTTAAGTTCATTTTCATCCATACTTCTAAACACATAATAAATAGTAACTGTATTATTGGCTGTTTTAATTAAGCCAAGATTAGCAGATGCTTTATTTTTAGTAATATACCCACATTTTAAGTCTGATATTTCATTTAATATATTTTTTGTATCTTCCTTAGAAAAGCTTATTTTATTATCAAATTTATCTATTTTAACATTTTGTTTTTTAAAAACTTCTTGTACATCAAGACTGGTATTAATAACCACTTCACAAAATGTAGCTAAATCATTTTCAGAAGTTCCACCATCTATACTTCTTATAAATACATCTTTATCTTTTAATAATTTAGCCATAGTAGTTATAGCATTATTTTCAGATAAATTAACATTTTCTCCAGAATTTCCCCCTGGAAATCCATCAATTAAAATTTTATAACTAGGTAAATTATTTTCAATTAAATCCCCATTATAAATATATTCATTGCAAATATCTCCATCTGCTCCTATGAATATACTATTATCCTTTGAATTATCAAGATTGATTAATCTTTTACTTTCAACTTTCGAATATGGAAAAGTTACTGCACCATTAAATGTAGTTTCTTCTTCGGTAGTAAAAAGAAATTCTAAATCAGGATGTTTTAAATTGTTATCTTCCATAATAGTCAACATCATGGAAAGCCCAACACCTTGGTCTGCACCTAAAGAAGTATCTTTAGCAGTAACTTTATCACCATCAATTATTACTTCAATTCCATTACATTCAAAATTATGATTACTGTCTTTACGTTTAATACATACCATATCTAAATGTGCTTGTAGTGCTATTGGTTCAGAATCAACATTACCTTTTTTCTTAATTAAAACATTATTATTTTCATCTTTAAAATAATATAGATTCTTTTCTTTAGCAACATTAATAAAGAAATCTGCTATCTTTTCCTCATGTCCTGATTCTCTAGGTATTTTAGAAATTCTTAAAAAATTGTTAATTAAAGTTTCTTTCATATATTATCCTTCTTTTATTACTAATCTACATACTTATGCTGTTCACTAGCCCACGCTGGTGTACAAGGAACTGCTGCTTCGAAGTTGCCATCAAAAGCATAACATTCATTTTTATCGATAAGAATTACATCTCCTTGATTAAATTTGATCTTTTCATCACTATCTTTCATATACAAAGTACCATTGCCATTAATGATATATAATAACTCTTTACAATTTGTATTTACTTGAAATCCTGTTTTTGGACTTCTACTATTTATTTTTATTACCGCAAAATTTATTTCTTTATCTGCTGAAGGATAATCTATTCCTGAATAACCATTTCCACTATAAAATTCTGCTTTTTCTTTTTTTATAAATTCCATTTTAATATTTCCTTTCTTTTATCTCAAATATAATTCCAAATTCTATTATATTGTTCCATTTGTTTTTCTTTTGTTATTTGTGCTACTGGGTGATACAGGGGAACAATGATGAAATCTTCTATTTCTATTATAGGATATTTTTTTATTGTCTTTGTTAAATTATCTTCTATATTAAAACCAAAAATATTAGAAAGCGAATATAAAGGATAATAACCTAAAGTTAATATTACTTTTGGTTTTACTATTTCTATTTGCCTAAGTAGAAATTCTTTACAATTTAATGTTGAACATTTTAAATTGATGTTATTTCCTCTATAATTGTTTCCTTTTCTTCCACACATAATAGCATTGGTAATATAAATATCATTAATAGATGCAATTTTACCATTAGAGGATTCTACCAAATACTTTGTAAGTTGTTTTTTAGTTAAACTCTTTTCATCTTCCATCAATTTAATCCAATTTTCTTTTGTAGGTTCTTCCAAATATTTTCCATTTAATTTTTTCATATCTTCAAATGGGCCCCAATCTTGTCCAATTATCATAATTTTAGAATTTAACCTGTTGTACCAATCAGTCCAGATTGAAGGTATTTCTTTAGCAAACTTTTCATTTTCATAAATATTAATTAGTGAACAATCAACATTACTTTTAGAATGCATAGATATACATTTTTCACATTTACTCATATCATATATCAATTCATCAAATAATTTATTTTTAATGATTATCACCACCTAATTATATCTATCAGTTCCTTTTTACATACAGAATATAACATTTTGTATGTAGAAAGGAACATTATTCTATTATGTCTTTATTATCAAAAGCAGTTACTTCAAATTTTTTGAATAGCTAAATATTCTTTAATTATTAACCAGAATAACCACCATCTATATTTATGATTTCACCATTAATATAACTAGATTCTTCATTTGCTAAAAAATAGATTGTTTTAGCAATTTCGCTTGGATCAGCAAAATCTCTATCAAATACTACTCCAGCATTATTAACTAAAACATCAATACATCCAAATTCTTTTACTATAGCTTGAACCATTAACTGAACTTCTTGCTCATTTGAAACATCAGCTTTAACTACTAAAGCTTTAATTCCAAAGTTACTTTCTACATAGTCCTTTAATTTTTTAGCATCTTCCTCATTATTAAATAATCTAAACGCCGGATTTGCTTCTTTTTCACTGTCAATATAATCTATTACAACATTATATCCATGTCTTGCAAACTCTATAATTGTAGCTTTTCCATTCCCTCTAGAACTACCTGTAACTAATACAACTTTATTATTCAACATTTTCTTTCTCTCCTTTTTTATCTCCGATTTGTTTTAATTCGTTAATACTTTCTAAATAATGAATTTCTACATCACTTGGTAAACTACTTATTCTTTCTTTAAAGATATTGTATTCTTTTTCAACATGACTTATAGCATATTCATGACTTATTTTTCCTGAATCCTTTAAAATATCTTTTCTATTCATTGTTAAAAAATAATTTAATTCTTCTATCCAGTCAGTCATCTTCATTGCTCTTCCTTCAATAGCTTGTAATTCAGCATAATCTAAATACATTGAAACAATTCTATTTAAAATATCTAGTTCTTTTTCTGTTAAATAATTCTTTGCTATAGTTGTCTCATAAAAACTAGGAATTTTACCTTCAAAAGAAGTTAAGCCCATAAAATCTTTATTACCATCAGCTCTTTCAACAATTACCTCTGCAGCAGTGTGACCGTGTGCTGCCCAGTGCATTTTGTTTTGAACTGTTTTAAAAAATTCTTGTGATAACTCAGCTTTAGGATCATAATCAACAGAAGTAGCATATATATCTAAAATTTTTCTCCAAAAAACTTTTTCTGAAGAGCGAATATCACGAATTCTTGAAAGCAATTCATCAAAATATAATCCTCCACCAGCTCTTTTTAACAAGTCATCATTCATTGTAAATCCTTTTCGAATATATTCTGTCAATCTTTCATTTGCCCAAATTCTAAAATTTGTACCAATATTTGATTTCACTCTAAAACCAATTGCAACTATCATATCTAAATTATAGTATTTTATATTGTAAGTTTTTCCATCTTTAGCAGTTGTTCGGAATTTCCGAACAACTGAATCTTCTTCTAACTCATGTTCTTCTAAAATGTGCTTAATATGTTCTGAAATATTAGATTTACTGGAATTGTACAAACTAACTAATTGTTCTTGATTTAGCCATACATTGTTATCAACCATCTTAACTTCAATATTATTTAAACCATTTTTATCTTTATATATAATTATATTTCCATGTTCCACTAAAATCATCTCCTCCTATTATAAGTTTAAAGTCATAGGCAGTTACTCTAATTTTTAGAGTAACTTATCTCTTTATTCCCTATTTTTAAATTTATATTTTAATATCTACGATATATGGACAATGATCAGATCCAAGTTGTTCTTTTAAATATTTTACACTTTTAATGTGTTTTTCTAGATTTTTTGACATAAATATATAATCGATTCTCCATCCCATATTTCTTTCTCTAGCATTAAATCCGTTTGGCCACATAGAATAGATGTTACCATCTTTAACTAAACTTCTAAAACTATCAATTAATCCTAAATTTAATAATTCATCTATTTTAGCTCGTTCTTCATAAGAAAACATATTATTATCATAATTTGTTTTATAGTTTTTAACATCTATTTCATTATGAGCTATATTAAAATCCGTGCAAATTATAACATTTTTATTCAAAGTTTTTATTAGTTCTAATAATTTATTTATTACTGAAAATTTATATGGATGATTTTCTTTTTTTCTGCCACCATGAGGAATATAGATATTTATTAAAATAAATTTATCATACTCTAGTAAAATAAATCTCCCTTCTTGGTCAAATTGATTTAATCCCATTTCATATTGAATACGCAAAGGTTGATCCTTAGTGAAAATCATTGTTCCACTATAACCTTTCTTTTCAGCAAAATTATAATAACAATGATAACCATACTCATTTAAAACCTTATCATTCATTTTTATTTCTTGTAAACATATAATATCAGGATTACTATTTTGTATAAGCATTTCCATATTATTATTTTTTTCTGCACTTCGATACCCATTTATATTCCAAGTTATAATTTTAATTTAAATCACCTCCAAGGGAGTTCATCCTATATCAATTATATCATATATTTAACTCATATTCTTCCTGATTTAATTCAATATCTTTAAACCATCCTAATTCTTCATCCCATTCAAGTTCATTATTTTTTAGTCTGTCTATATTATTTAAAATAGAGTTCTTTAAATACCCAAATTTATTTACTATCTTTTCGCCATTCTCATCAATAAAATTTCTTTCTAGTACTCTTGGTATAATGTAATGCAAAATCATCAATATTTTGCCTGTTTCATATTCATTTAATAGGCTTTCAAATAACTTGTCATAATTATAAATATCAGTATCATCTTTTAAAATATATTTTCTATCTATTAAATCAATTGTTAAAAAATGAGGATTATCTTCAAAAATTTTATTTTTGGTTTTATCTACTTTATCTATTTGTTCTTTCATACTTTGTTTATTAGTATTTAGTTGTGTATCATTTTCAAGGTATTGATAATCAAGGTATTGGTTTTCGGTATCTTGCTTTTGTATAGATGGTTCTAAATGAGGTTCTTCATAAATATTATAAACATATTCAATTTTCTTACTTTCAGTTTGATTAGGATATAGCTTAGTTACAGATAGATAATGATTTTCTTTTAGTTCATTTAAAGTATTTCTTATAGATGTTTTACTTTCTTTAGAATTAGCAACAAGTCCTGCAAGTGAATAGTCCCAATCAGTAGGCAAAGATAACATATAAGAAAGAAGCCCTTTAGCTTTTAAACTTAGATTTTTATTTTGTAGATGGTGATTACTCATAATTGTAAAATTCTTAGTCTTTTCAACTTTAAATACAGCCATTATAATCACCCTTTCTTTTATTTTTAGTACATGAAAAAAATCCTAATTTCTTAGGACTTTAAATCAAAAATATCACTTTCAAATATTTCTTTAAATGGTTTGATAAAATGACTCCAATTGTCAGGCACTTTATCATTCCCACTTTTTACATAATCAACTCCGTTATAATAGGTACATTTTAATATCCAATAGTATTTATCATAATCATAGTTTTTACCATAATGACCATTCCATAGATTAGGTTTGTAGTTTTTAAAACTAGAAAGAATCATATTTTTATTATCATTTGTAAGAGATTCATTTTCTTTAATAGCTATCCAATTTATTTTTAAAGAATACTTTGGATTATCTTTATCACTAAAATCAAGGATATATCTATAATAATTATTGCTAATGCAAACGATAAAGTTAATAATTGATATATCAACTGTGTACATAACTTTTCTTGACTGAAAAGTATTCTTGCAGTCTTTACAATACCGATTCGGTAAATGGCTCATTAATCTTGAACCATCAAAATCATATTTTAGAAACCCTTTACGATAAGATTCATTTAAGCCAATATCTTCCTGATTAATATAATTCTTCTTCGCTTTCTTTTCTCCTAAATTACCATAGGCAATATTAAATGTATTCCCACTATTACAAAACGGACAATTTGCTTTTCCCATTTAATTCCTCCAAAACATGCAAGTTCTTAAACAAAAAAGCCTTTATTTATAGGTTCTCCCTATATGTCTTAGATCGGAGTTATAATGGGAGAATTCTTAGTTAGTAAAGCTGGAATTGGTTATTTAATAATTTATGGTACACAAGTATTTAATCTTGATTTAGTTATCACTGGTATTGCTCTTTTAGCAATTATCTCTTTCATATTATATAAATTAATAGCAACATTAGAAAGGATATTAATTAAATCATTTTAAAAGCGATTATATTCTATAGTCGCTTTTGTTTTTCTTCAATATCTATATCTTCAATATCGATTATTTTTTCTTTTGTTATATATTCATCAATGACACTTTCTAAATTACCAATTTTCTCTTTTTCTATAAAGTCATTTTCTTTATTTGCTACAAGTGGTAAATCTAAATCTTCTGGTGTTTCTTCTTCCTTAATTTGTATAGTTTTAGGTAATTCTATCTCTTCTTCATCATCTTCAGCTAAAAGAGCTTTTAATGAATCAAAATTCGATAAAGTGTTAGATGGTTCTTCTTGAGAATCAGATATTTCTTCTTTATTTTCCAAGTCATTTTTGATAACTTCAACGTATTCATTTACTTCATTATTAATTTCTTTATCATCTAAATTAACATCTTCTTGCTCTTCTACTAACAAATTATTTTTAGATTGTAATTTTTCTTTTAATTCTTGTTGTTTTTTTAATTCTATTTCCCTTTTTTCTTTTAGATATAATTCTTCTTCTTTAGCATCTTCTTCAACATTTTTAACTCGTTTTTTAATATCAACTAATTTAAATAACTTAAGCACATCACTAACAATAATTATTAAAGCTGGAATTAAAATAATTACTAACCAACCGCCTTTACTAGATAAGAAAAATTGGATTCTTCCTAGTTGTGGAATTCTTAGTTTAACTTTACCTATTATTTTATCTTGAGTAACCAAAGAATAATCAGCCGTTAAATTATTATCTCCTTTTGTCTTGTATTTTGTGCCTTCATTTGTTTCTATAATATCAATTATTCTATGGGTAATTGTCATCCCATTAGAAATTGAACTAGTAGAAATAAAAGTAATAACATCTCCTACTTTTAATTCAGAAAAATCTTCTACTTTTTTATCTATTACTATATCATAAACATTAATATTTGGAGTCATACTAGGACTGACAATTGTATATAAAGAATATTTTGGAGAATATTTTTCACCTTTTGTAGCAGCTAATTGAGTTGTAATAATATAATACAGCAAAAAAGTTGCTACTACTATTAGTAACACTAACATTGTCCAAGAAATAATATTTCCAATAAGACCAACTATAGTTAGTTTTCCTTTTTGCTCCCTTTTATTCATGAGGATACCCCTATTCTCTTATATCATTATAAAATAATTATAGTAACTTTACAAGATAAAAACTGACATTTTTGCCAGTTTTTATAAAAAAGTTTTATTCCGCAGTAACATAAATTTCTGCTTTATAATTTTTTCCTTGATCGATATCTTGAGAAGAATCTGTATTTATATATTTATAGTAAACTTCATAGTTGTTTTTTGAGTTACTCCTTACTTGCTGTCCTTTTAAAATTACTGTTTCAGATGTTGGTACTGGATGATTTTCAAGTATTACTCTTCCATTTAATTTTATTGTATAAACTAAATCTTCTGGATTAGTAAACGTACTTTGAACATTTTTAAACACTACATCATAAGTTGCAGTAACATTATTTTTATTTGTTACAGAGAACGTTTGTGGTTTAGCATTTTCCCATCCTGGTTTTATATTGGCTGCTTCAATTTTATTTCCAGCTTCAAATAAGATAACTATTTCCGTTGGAGGTTGTTCTTGATTTCCACCTTGATTTCCTCCCTGGTTACCACCTTGATTTCCGCCGCTATTACCACCTTGGTTGCCTCCTTGATTTCCGCCACTGTTTCCACCTTGATTTCCGCTATTATTGCAGTTTTTATCACACTTGCCATCGCCATTGGTATCGCAATTATAATCACACTTACCATCACCATTTGTATCGCAATTCAAATTACACTTACCATTTCCCGTTGTATCACAATTTGTATCACATTTGCCATCACCATTAGTATCACAATTTAAATCACATTTGCCATCACCTGTTGTATCTATATTTTTATCGGGCTTTCCGTCGCCATTTGTATCACAATTATAATCGCATTTACCATCATTGTTCGTATCGCAATTTAAATCACATTTACCATCACCATCTGTGTCTTGATTAACTATATTTTTGTCGGGTCTTCCATCGCCATTGGTATCGCAATTATAATCACACTTACCATCACCATCAGTATCTATGTTTAAATCTGGTTTACCATCACCATCGGTGTCAATGTTCAGATCTGGAATGCCATCACCATTAATATCACAATTCAAATCGCATACTCCATCACCATCAGTATCTTGATTCATTAAATTTTTATCGGGTATTCCATCACCATTGGTATCACAATTATAATCGCATACGCCATCTTTATCTTTATCACAATTTAAATCACATACTCCATCACCATCTTTATCGATATTAATATCTGGTTTACCATCACCATCTTTATCGATATTTAAATCTGGAATACCATCACCATTAATATCACAATTAACGTCACATACGCCATCGCCATCGGTATCTTGATTTACTAAATTTTTGTCTGGTTGTCCATCGCCATCGGTATCTATAGCTACATCTGGTTTGCCATCCCTATCAATATCAATATTTACATCAGGCTTACCATCACCATCAGTATCAATGTTAATATCTGGTTTACCATCACCATCTATATCAATGTTTATATCAGGAAAGCCATCATTGTTTGTATCACAATTCAAGTCACATTTACCATCTTTATTGGTGTCTATATTCATTAAATTCCAATCTGGTATTCCATCATTATTCGTATCACAATTAAAATCACATTTACCATCTTTATTATAATCAATATTTAAATCTGGAATTCCATCGCCATCAGTGTCAATATTAAAATACTTAACACCTGTATTCCCACTATTAACTCCTCCATTAGGATTATTTGATGATGGATCTGTACTTTTTTTGTAATTTTTATAAGAAAAAATAGCACCAAAAATCAAAAACAATAAAGCAATAATAAATATAATTATTAAAATTAAAGTTTTTCTGTTTTGCTCTTTTTCCACTTCTTCTTTTAATTCCATGTATTGTTCTTCAATATCTTCTTGAAGTTCCATCACATTTTTATTTTCAGTAACTCCTTGTTCATTGTCTTTATCAGGCATACGAATCTCTCCTAACCGCTATCTTACATCTAATACTAACACATTAATAAAAAAAAATAAAGTCTTTAACTTTATTTTTATTATATTTTTCCATTATATTTTTTTCAATTAGTTAGTAATTGGGTTGGCATCAACATTAATTGTTCCTGTAAAGCTTCTTCCTTGATTATAGTTTTGGTTAGTACTAGTTTCAACAAAATTTACAGTTATACTACACGTTGCAGTATCGTTTGCTTTAACAACTAAATTAGAAGCAATAGGGCCATCTACAAGTGGCGCAGTTATATCTGATTTACTTACTGGAGTAGAGCCTTCAATCGTAGCAGTACATGATACAGAATATTTTAACTCATCAGCTTGAGTGGCAGGGGCTGAACCTTGAAAATCGGCATCTGCTTGATTAAAAGTACTAACAACATCTTTCCAAGAAATATTATAAGATAAATCTATATCACTATTATTTTCAATAGTGAAAGATGAACTACCGCTGTCCCCTGGGACTGCGTTAGCCATATTTATCTTATTTCCAGTTACATCAAAAACAATCATCGGAAGTGAATTTAGTTTTGCAGTACCTAGATCTACTTTATTACTATCATCAGTTACATTGCTTTGTACTTGAGTACTGAAATAAGCAAATGTTGCTCCTATTACAGCTACTAATAATGTTGCGATTGCTACAACAGTTAAAAATATAACATTCTTTCTTTCCATTTTTACACACCTTTCATATGATATAATCATAGCAAACTTTTTTATTCTTGGCAACAATTTATTTTAATTATGATATAATATTTACACGAGGTGTTTAATTTATGAAATTATCTGTAATAATCCCTTCTTATAACGAAGAAGGAAATGTTGAAAAAATCTATAATAGTCTATCAAAAACATTAGAAAATATTTCTTATGAATTAATCTATGTTGATGATGGTTCGAAAGATAAAACCCTTATTGAACTTGAAGAATTATATAAAAAAGATAAAAAGCATGTCAAAGTAATTTCTTTTTCAAGAAACTTTAAAAAAGAAGCGGCTATTTATGCAGGATTATCTCATAGTAAGGGAGAATATACGTGTATAATAGATGGAGATATGCAACAAAATCCAAAATACTTACTTGAAATGCTAAATTTTTTAGAAAAAAATGATAATTATGAACAAGTAGCTATGGTTATGAAAAAAAGGCGTGTTGATAATTTTCTTATGAAAGTAAGTAAAAAGGCATTTTACTTTATAATAGATAAAATAAGTGATGTTCATTTTGAAAGTGGTGCCAGTGACTTTAGAATGTTTCGTAGATGTGTACTTGAAGCCATTTTAAGTTTACCTGAAAAAAACAGATTTTCCAAAGGGATATTTTCTTGGGTAGGTTTTAATACAAAATATATGGAATATGAAGTTGAACCTAGATTAAATGGCAAAAGTTCATTTAACTTTATCAATAGTTTAAATTATGCTATTGACGGAATTTTAGGTTTTTCAACTAAGCCTCTTCGTATATCCACTTATTTAGGAATGTTTTCATCGTTTGTTGCTTTTATCTATGCTATTATTATAATAATTGAGAAGATAGCATTTAGTATAGAAGTATCTGGTTATGCTTCAATTATTTGTGTTATCCTCTTTTTAGGAGGACTGCAATTAATAAGTATTGGTATTTTAGGAGAATATATAGCAAAAACTTATGTCGAAACTAAAAAAAGACCAATCTATATAGTACGTAAAACTTTAGGAATTAATGATAAATAAAAAAGCTTGTCATTTTGTTTTTAACAAGTCTTTTTTTGTCTTATAAGAAGTATGAAGTATATGCTTAGCTTTTTCACTATTTGGATATTCTAAATATTCTTCATATAATGTTTTTATTTCTTTATTTTCATAACTAGATTTCTTTTGTTTTTCTTTATCAACTTTATATAAACTAGCAATTCTATTTTCTTTAAATTCATTCATTTTAGCAATTGGTACTAAAGGCTGTCCACCACCAGCGATACATCCTCCTTCGCAATTCATTACTTCGATAAAGGCATAATCTTTTAATTTTGGTAAGAACTTTTCAAAATTAGGCATACCATAAATAACAGCTACTTTAAATTCAATATCCAATATTTTGATATTAGCTTCTTTAATACTTTCTAAGCCTCTTACCTCTTCAAAATCCAAAAATTTTGAAGGAGCATTTTCTTTTGTAATAAGATAATATACTGTTCTTAAAGCCGCTTCCATAACACCTCCACTATTACCAAAAATGTTAGCAGCACCAGTAGATTCACTTAACATCTTATCAAAAGATGAATCCTCCAAAGAGTCAAAATCAATATTTTTTTCTCTTAACATAATAGCTAGTTCAGATGTTGTAAGAACAAAGTCATTCCCTTGCAATTCTTCTCTTCGTATTTCATATTTCTTAGCTGTACATGGAGCGATTGTAACATTAATTACTTTATCTAAATCAAGTTTTTTCTTTTCACATAAATAAGACTTTATAATTGCTCCTTGCATACTTATTGGGCTTTTAGTAGTTGAAATATTAGGTAACAAATCTTCATGATAAATTTCACAATACTTTACCCAAGCAGGACAGCAACTTGTAAATTGCGGCAAGTTCTTTTGGCTTTTAATCCTATCAAGTAATTCTGTTGCTTCTTCCATAATTGTTAAGTCAGCACCATAGCAAGTATCAAAAACATAATCAAATCCTAATACTTTTAGAGAACTTACTATTTTTTTTGTAACTATTTCTCCAGAGTCAAAACCAAATTCATCTCCTAGAGCAACTCTTACTGATGGAGCAATAGATACAATAACAGTATAGTTTGTATCACTTAGATATTCTAATACCTTCCCATAATCATATTTAGGGACTAATGCTCCAGTCGGACAGCTTAAAATACATTGTCCACAATTAATACATATTGGCTCTAATACTTCTCCTTTATTATATTTAATCCCTGTTTTATTCTCACAAGTTGTTTTACACATTCCACAATTAATACATTTTTTATTAATTCTTACAATACTTGGATTAACTTCACTTATCCAAACTCTTTTATCGACAGTTTCATTAATAAAAGATGATTTACTAGCCCCACATTCTGGACAAGTAAAATCATTTTCAAGTTCTTCTTCTTTTATATATCCACATATTTTACAACGATACTTCATTTTATCACCACTTAAAGTATATCATATAAAAAGCATTTCCAAAAGTGAAATGCTATCCTAATGCAACATCTAAAATCATCATTATAACAAAACCAATTAACGTGCAAAAGGCCATTAAAGCTTTATTACTATTCGTTTGACTTTCAGGAATTAATTCTTCGACAACAACATAAATCATTGCTCCTGCTGAGAAAGCAAGAAGAAGTGGTAGTAACATCCTTACTCTCATAACTAAAATTACCCCAATAATTCCAGCAATAGGTTCAACTATCGCACTTAATTGCCCAATAAAGAAAGCTTTTTTTCTACTCATTCCTTCTCTTCGAAGTGGTAAACTGACTGCTGTTCCTTCAGGAAAGTTTTGAATTCCTATACCTAAAGCTAACATACAAGCAGAAGCTAGTGTTGCACCCTCTAAATTATAAATTAAAGAACCAAATGCAACACCAATTGCCATACCTTCGGGGATATTATGAAGTGTAATTGAAGTAATTAACATTGAACATCTTTTTTTAATAGAAGAAGTATTTTTACTTTTCAAAGAGTATATTTTATCACTAACAAATAGTAGTATTCCTCCTAAAATAAAACCTATTGTAGCAATAAGCCAAGGATTCATTCCTAATTCTAAAGACATTTCAATGCTTGGATTAAGAAGGGAAAAGAAGGCTGCTGCTAGCATGACACCTGCAGATATTCCTAAAGCAAAATCCATTACATTTTTATTTACTTTCTTAAAAAAGAAAACAATTGCTGCACCTAAAGCGGTGATACTCCAAGTAAAAAGAGTTGCTAATAATGCCTGTACAATATGATTTAATGAACAAAACCATGTAACCATAAGACACCTCCTATATGTAGAGTATGAGGACTTTTACTCATGGTCACTGATATATGCCTAAATTATTAGACAATTTTCTCGATTATTAATATATCTTTATTTTTATCATATTTAACTAAAACATCAATTACTTTTTTATCTTTTGATTTACCACTAAAAAACATCTTTGTTATTTGATTATTAAGAGTAATTCTTGAGTAATCATATTTATAATTATTTTTAAATTTACTACATTTTGTTGTTCCTAAAGCAATTATTTCCTCATCATTATTAACATTATTCGTTTTAAGTCTATCAAATTTATCTTTAACTCTTTTAATTAGTTCATCTTTATGCTTACCAATATTAATATCATCTATTTTCCCAGATCATAATAACCACAATAATCTATCAATATTAAAAGCACTATCATTTACTAAAGAAGACATTTCTGCTACAGCATTAAAGACACTATAATCATCTTTGTCGCAGAAGTCAAAAGCTAAAAATATATCTTTTATATGAACATCAGGTTTTGAATATAAAGAATAACCTAAATCTTTTAAAAAATTACAAGCAAGAGCAAAACCTAGTCCATAAACTTTATTTTGAAGTAAAGTAATTAATTCAATTTTATTATTATCATATTTCTTAATAAAATTATCAAATTCCTCAATGCTACTAAATTCATTTATAAAATTAGCAGCTGATATAACTGATTTGACATATAAACGCCATAAGTTTTGTTTACTATCAATATTTTTTATAGTAAAGTTTTATTAGAGTTGTTCGGAAACTAGTTAAGCTCTATCAAAATTATAAAATCCACATA